>JAAYXR010000036.1 GCA_012515785.1 Acholeplasmataceae bacterium
ATTCTTATGAACATCGAAAGATTCATAGGCTATTCTATGACCTTCAAGCCAGGAACTATGATCAAATAAAGAAATTATTACCACAAATTGATGTAGATGAAATATCTTTAGACAATAACAAAATTTTGTATGAGTATATTTTATACACCTATCAATACCGAATAAACAAAATAACTAAATCAAAATACTATTCACTTCTAACCAGTTTATTACCTAGTCAAAAGGGATTTTATACTTTCAATGATATTGTCATTTTAGAAAAACTTGCACTACTAGAAGTGGAAACCAAAGACACCACCTCACTTAAAAAACTACAATCTATTCTTCTTGACACAACTAGATTATACTCTATGAGTGATAATTATAGTGTTGTTGCCACCATTTATGCCAATGTTGCCAACTTATTAACTAAAATTGATGATCTAGAAAACGCATTAATCGTGTGTGAGAAAGGAATAGATTATAGTATAACATATAATGCCACTAAAAATATACACCATCTTTATTATTTAAAAGCTTATTGTTTATATCAAGATAATAAAATAGACGAAGCTATGGAAAATTTATCAATTGTGATTTCTATCGTATTTTCAATGCAAGATAAACAAAGATTTAATTATTTCATTGAATTAATTATGAAAGAATTTAATATGACCAGACCAATGGTTTATCAAATGTATCAACTCTCAGTACAAAACTTTTTATAATAAAAACTACCTTAATGCCTATAAGGTAGTTTTTTCTTGTATTTTTTTAATTAGGTTTTCTTGATATTTTATGGTTTTATCTTTATCAGATAATAACTTTTCATGTTTTTTTAACCATTCATTGGCTATTTTTTTCTTATGGTTCAAAGCTGAGCCTAACTTTTCATATTCTTTTTTTATCTTGATATAAATCAAAATTGTCCTATATGGTTCAAATATATCTTTCGGAAAAAATGAAAATTTATTATTCATTAATAAAAGTTTTTCTATAACTTCTTTAGGTTTAATTTTTCTTTTATTTTCATTTTCGTTTATGTCTAATATTAGTTGATAACTTTTGTAAACTTTTTTATCATCATATTTTTGTTTCAATTGAATATAATCGTCCTTGGCTTTTTCATATTCTTTGAAAGTTTGTTCTATATCTAATGCTAATGATTCTAAAAAAGCTTTATTTTGACACACCATTTCATTGGCATTATTAATAATCTTATTTCGATATTTCAACTTGTTTTGAATATCTAATTTATCGATATTTTCAATTAAAGTTAAACTATTATTAATAACATTATTACGATACTCAATTAACTCAAATCCGCTTTTTTTAATAATAATATCGCCATAATTTTCGGTTATATCTAATATTGATCTTATCAATTCATGTAACTTAAAATTATATAAACTATGATGTAGCTTACGCCACTCAGGGTGTATGTCTAAATATTTTGATAAAAGCATAGCTAACCCATAAACCACTTTATCCCTTTCAAATTCAACATCTAATTTTTCAAATCCATTTACGTCATTAACAAAGGATTTTCGTAACCAACTCTTGATTTTTTCATAAAAGATATTAACTTTACTTTTATCTTCAAAATAAGAATCGAACTCTTTTTTATTCCCACAATACTTTAGGTAATTAGCTAAATATATAAGTTTTTCATCATCAGCAAATTCTTCTTTATGGGATAATACAAATGAAATAATTTCTTTGATTTGTTTTTCTTTATCAAAGCCTGATTTTTCTTGCAAAGCGTTATTTTGAAAAAGTTGTTGTAATTTAGATAATGAATCAACATTAATAATATTATGGTTTGCTGTCGAAATAAAATGTTCGTAATCATAAATAAAATGACGATTATTTAAATCTAAGTAGGAATTTATTTTATTTTTCTCGACAAAATAAAATAAATCTCTTTCCATAATTTTATCCAAAAGAATCATTAACTCTTGGAGTGAATTAGTGATGTGTCTTCTAATAAAATGTTCTTTATCAGTTTTATAAAAGAGATTAATTTCTTCGTTTATAAATTTAAAACAGGTTTCGAAACTATCATAAGTAACATCATAATTTTGGGTGTTGTTTAATAAAGTTGACGCTTGAACAAATCGGTAATAGACAATCGTCGTATATGGAATAATTGGAATATCATTATAATTTAAGACTAAGGCAAAATATGAACTTCTTCCGTAACCAAAATTAGTATGAGTTAGAAATTTAAACTGCGAATCCATATTAAATTTAATTTGCCTAAAGCCCCTTAAACGATAAGAAAAAGCCAAAATACTTTTGTCTTTTCTAGCTGATATAATTGCTTCTTTATATAAACTATGTTCAAATGAAATTATTAATTTATTATAAAGACTTTCAAGTGAATATGATTCCCCTATTTGTGGGATATGATACATTATATCATCAAGTCGATCATTTGATACTTTTTCAAGTGTTACATCACTTCCAAAAGTCGAAATTTTCGCATATGGTTCATTAGGTGATGTTAGAACCTCTTCTTTGGTAAAGTTTTTAGGAAATCTTTCTTTCATTTTATTAAATAAATATATTCCACGATTTTGACGCTTTTCTTTATTATCGTCTCTTAATTTTAACAAAAAATTATAAACTACAATCAAATCGTTTTTATTACGGCTTTTTTTATTTGAATTGATTTCTTTTTGTAGTTTTTTAAGATAATTAAGTTCCGAAGTTTCTTCGAATACCAACTCAAAAAATTCTTGATAAGGCCATGGGAGATTGGAAAAAAGATCATATTGAAACGGAATATAATCTATTTCTAATTGTCTTTTTTTATTATTATATCGAATACAAACTAATGAGTTTTGATTTATTCTTCTTTTAAAATCTTCTGTATCTGCCATGTTTATTTCCTTATATCTAATATTATTTGCTAATATTATTAACAATCCTCTATCTCTACTATATTATAACATAGAAAATTACGATATCTTTTAAGTGTTCAATAAAAAGAGCCCTATCAATTTTTCTGTAGGGCTCAATTTTTTAAACTATTCTTAACATCATTAATTATATTTTTTTCTAATCTTCCGGAATTTATGGATAACACTCATCAAATGTCCAAAGAACATGACCTTCTCCGTGCCAGTAGCCATAAGCAGTTCCTAAAACCCCTCTAGGATAATTAGCTGGATCGCCTTCATAGCGGTAATGGACGGTACAGTTTATCGCAAATACTTGTTTATAGAATCCGCCCGAATATTGCGGGTACGCATAGGCAAGACCTTCAGGACATTCTGCCCCGGTACGAATGGTATAATCAACAAATTTATCGACATAGATACAATAATATCTTTTCCATTGTCCTGGTTCTGGAGTGTAATCAAAATAAAATGCGCCAGATTGAATAATTTCTACTGAACTTGAGACAAAGACCGATTTCGGGCAATGTTCATAGTGTCGATCATGATCAGTAAAGGTTATTGATGTTGGATCTAGTGATGGAATACCGAGACATTGATAGAAGGCATAAGATTCTATTTTTTTAATATTATTTGGAATGATTAAAGTCTTATTAAGATTAAATTTTTTCGTCTTATAAAAAGCACTTGAACCAATTACCGTAATTGTAGAATCAGTCGGTATCTCGCCTGAACCGTTACAACCAGCAATAATTTTTTCGTTTTCAATATCGATGATCATATTACTTTTTGATCTGTATTTTTCATTACCCGGCATCACTTCTAAAGAATAAAGGTGTTCGCAATCACCGACAATACCTTCTCCAATATGAGTTACACTTGCCGGAATACTTAATCCCATTAAACTTGAACATCCTAAAAATGCCCATTCACCAATCGATTCTAGTTGTGGGTTATCACCAAAAAAACTAACTAATAATAAACCGGTGCAACCTTCAAATGCCTTTTTCCCAATTGTCTTAAGTGAATCTGGCATTCTAAGAGTTACTAATTCTTCACACCCTTTAAAAGCATAATCGCTAATATGCTCTAAATTGAATTCATCTAAGTTGATATGTTGAAGTGCTATATCCCCATTAAAACAACTAGGCGCAATTCCAATTACTCCAGCACCAAGATTAACCGTGTGAAGTCTAATACAATCACTAAAACCTGTAACCCACTTAACTTTATCAGGAATTGTAATTTCAGTTAAACTCTCACAACCACTAAAAGCTCCGCTTCCGATAGTTTCTAAATTATCCGGAAGAGTGACTGCCATTAAACTTGTACATCCGCTAAAACAACCATAACCAATCTCTGTGATTTGTTCAGGGATGTAAACTCGGCTTAAAGATGTACAATTTTCAAACATGTCTTCACCTAAATAAGTCATGTTTAAACCAAAAGAAATAACATTTAAATTCGAACATCCGCTAAATGTATTATACCCAAGTCGTCTAACATTATCTCCGATATATAGTGTTTCAATTTGGTTATTGTCTCTAAAGGCATCAGTGCTAATACCAATTACCATATACCCGTCAATCCAAGTTGGAATATATAGCTCAGTCATATTATCCCCAGTATATCCCGTAATAATACAAGCCGGATAATAAAAATCATCATAAATCCGGTAAGTAAACTTATCAACTTGATTTAGATTATCTTTAAGTGGCACACATTGATAAGTAGCTAAATACTCACGTTCTAAGGTTTTAGTCATAGGAAGATCATTCCATGAATGAGACTCATCATTTGAAAACCAGCCAACAAATTCATACGAATAACCATAATCATCAAAAATTCTTGGTGTTTCTCCTTCATAAGGAGTTTCATCAGGAATTCTAACGTCTTTATAACCGCTTGGTCTAGTGTATTCTTCCATTTTATAACGTTCTTGTTTTAAAACTTCTGGCTCATTATACCAGTTATACCACACACAATCATAAGCCCTCTTATAGACAGTCTTAAACTCCATATCTTTAGTAAGGTGGTCTGGTATCGGATCCCATCCTTCAAAAATGTATTTATATCCCCAATCAGCACTATCTGGTTTATTTGGCTCTGGGCCAACATAGATTGGAGTTGTCCCAGCTTCAACCTCTTCAGTATAAAGTATAGTATAACTATTAGTTGTTGGATTATATACTGATGTATCAATCCATGTTACTGTGTATGTTCTCTTAATACCTACAAATTGAGCAGTATAGGTTCTTATAAACCGCGCTGGCTCAATTTGTGGTGACCAACCAGTAAACATATAATCATAATAAACATCTGATTCCTTAGTTGGAACTGCTCCTGAATAAATTGGTGTTTGTCCCTCATGAACTACGTTTGTAGCTAAAGTTGAGCCATCCCAATTTTTCCAAGTAATTAAAAACGTATTTGGTAATGGTAAATAAGTTGCCGTATATGTCGCATCACCAACGACTAATACAACCTCAGGATCCCAACCTTTAAATTCCAAACCATCGTGTGGTGGAATTCTTCCGTCAAAAGTTGGCATTACCCCTTTTGGGACGTTTTCATCAACTTCTAAAACTGTTCCGTCACGATCTAACCAAGTAATGGTATATGTTTCTATTTCATTCTCAGCTACAACTACTACTTTTATTCTAGCTTCCAATTCACCACTTTTAACGATAATATAGGTTGTTCCTACAGAAACACCAACTATTTTACCATCATCAACGCTAGCAATACTTGGATCTTCGGACTCCCAAGTAATATCAATAACATCGTCTAATACATCTACTTTATATTCTTCACCCATAGTGATGGTTATTTCTCGATCTTCTATCGATAACTTTAAACCTTCATTACAACCACTAACAAAAAACATCAGTGATAATATGACAACAATCATTGAAGCGATTTTAAAAATTAGTTTCTTTTTCATTCAATATACCTCCTAATTTTTTTATTAAACTAAAAATACCATCCGGTAGCGCCATTGCTGAAACGGACATAACAACCTCTAAACCAATTAGGACCATAATAACCACTTGACCAATTATCTTTCGGCTCACCACTTGAAACGCCGGTATGAATACAGTAGTGTGAACCAGTTATTGATCCTCCCGCACCATATGATGCATCAAAAACAAAAGCTTCACATTCAATTGTTTCAACTGTTTCTGGAACAAAAACAGTAACTACCTGACAAAAAGGTTTTGGATTATCTCGATCGATTAAATCGTGTGGTAATTCATTACATAAATAGAAGGCAATTCTTTCAATATATTTAACACTTGCTGGAATTGTGACTTGTTTAATATCGATTTTATAAAAAGCACACGAAGCAATTCTTTCAACACCATCAGGAATTGTTGAATTTTTACAAGCTACAATTAAAGTGTTGGTTTCGGTTGTGATAATCGCATTACAAGCACTTCTTGAATCATAAACCGTATTATCTGCATCGACAGCAATACTAGCGATGTTTTTACAATCTTCAAATGGGAGTGCACCAATTTTAGTAACACTTTTTGGTATTACCACTTCAGTTATTCTTTGACAATTACTAAATGCTGATTCACCAATTTCTAGTAATGTAGATGGGAGATTGAAATTTCCTAATTTAACACAATCTTTAAAAGCCCAATCACCAATCCATTTAAGTCCTTCATTGAAAACAACTAAACCTAAATTACTACAACCACCAAAAGCGTTATTATAGATAGTTTCAACAGAACCTGGTATTTCAACGGTTAATAAACTAGTACATTCCGAAAAAGCACTACCAGCAATATATTTTAAATTACCATTTAAGGCAAAATGAAGCACGATTAAATCACTACAACCAGCAAATGCGGCTGTTTGTATTTTTTCAAGAGAGTTTGGAAAAGAAACCCCAGTTAATTTCTGACAATTTTCGAATGCACCCCATTCAATTGACTCAAGACCTTCAGAAAAATCAACATATTCTAAATTCGTACAATCATTAAATGCGTTCATACCAATTTTTACAACCGGTACGTTTATATCAATTGATGGTAAAGCGGTACAGCCTTTGAAAGTTTCGTGTTC
>JAAYXR010000037.1 GCA_012515785.1 Acholeplasmataceae bacterium
AAAGATCCTACCCAAGCGATGAAAGATGTTCAAGAAGAAATGACTAAAATCTATCCACTAGGGGTATATAAGGATGTGAAAAAACTATGACATATCAAATTAGAATTGCCGGCTTCGGTGGACAAGGAGTAATGGTCTTAGGACAAATGCTAGCTTGGAGTGCTACTAAAGTAGGATTAAATGCGATGTTTGTCCCAACTTATGGTCCAGAAACACGTGGTGGAACAGCTAACTGTATGGTAACTATCTCCAAAGATAGAATCTATTCACCTGTATTTATTGACGCTGATTACTTTATTGCTTTTAACGAACCATCATATAACAAATTTAAAGGTCAAGTTAAAGCTGATGGTACCATTATTTATAACTCAACTTTAGTCCCTAAAGTCGATAAAAGAAATAATTTAATCCCAGTTCCAGCGACAGAAATAGCGATGAACCTAGGTGAACCTAGATCAGTTAATATCGTCCTTTTAGGTGAATTTTTAAGACAAACAAAACTATTTAAAGAAGATGTCATCATCGAAGCTTTAGAACATTATCTAGGTAAGAAAAAAGAAGTTTTGGATGTTAATAAAAAAGCTTTAAAAGCCAAATAACACATTTTCACAAACAACCGCCATTGTGCGGTTGTTTTTTTACGATTGCTTTACAAAGCAATTACTTAATTATATTATTATGTATTTTACAATTTAAATGTTAAAATAAAGTGAGAGGTGAAAATTATGAAAAAAGAATTAATGAAAGATAATTTCTATGAAGCAGTTAATGGCGAGTGGTTAGAAAAAGCTGTTATTCCCGGAGATCAACCACAAATATCTGCATTTCTAGAACTTCATTTAGAAATTGAAGAATTATTAATGGACTTAGCAAGCAAATGGTCAAAAGATCAAACTGGATTAAATAATCATTTATTAAAATTTGTTAAGTTACATGAAATGACTAAAGATTTTGAAACAAGAGATAAATTAGGATCAACTCCATTAGAACCTGTTATTAAACGGATAGAAAATTTAAAATCATTAAAAGATTTAGAAAAAAATGCTCAAGAATTCATGTTAGATGGAATAGACATCCCATTTGGTTACCATGTAATGCAAGACTTTATGAATTCAAATAACCAAGTACTATATTTTGGAGCTACTGATTTATTCTTACCGGATACATCATATTATCATAATCCTGAAACTAAAGAACAATTAATAGGATTATTTAAAATGACTACAATGCAAGTCTTACAACTATATGGTCTTGATCCTGAAAAAGTTAATGAATTATTAGAAAAAGCTCTAGCTTTTGATGAATTATTAGTTCCAGTTACTAAATCAAGTGTTGAAAAAGCTGATTATGTAAGTATGTATAATCTAATTTCAAAAGCTGAATTAATTGGTAAAACTAAAACTTTTAATTTATCCAAATTAGCTAATAATTTAGTAGGAACTGAAGTTGAAACGTTAATTGTAACTAACCCAGCGTTTATTGATAAATTTGAAGAAATTATTAATGAAGAAAACTTTGAATTAATCAAATCTTGGATGATCGTTTCTAATATTTTAGGTTTTGCTTCATTACTAAGCGAACCATTAAGAGTTGCAAGCGGCGCCTTTATGAGAGCTCTTTCTGGAACTGCTGAGCCACAAGCTCAAGAAAAATTCGCTTTCTATCAAGCTTATAATCGATTATCTCAAGCTATTGGATTATATTATGGTGAAACTTATTTTGGTCCTAAAGCGAAAAAAGATGTCGAAGAAATGGTTTATGAAGTAATCAATGTCTATAAAGAAAGATTACATAATAATACTTGGTTAGATGACGCGACTAAAGAAAAAGCGATAGTTAAATTAAATAAAATTAGTGTTCACATTGGTTATCCAGAAGAATTACCACCAACTTATAATCTATATGAAGTTGGTTCATATGCCGAAGGATCAAATTTAGTTTTAGAATCAATCAAATGGTCTCGATTAAATGTCGAAGAAAACTTTAGTAAATATAATAAAGAACCTAATCGCAATTTATGGGCAATGCCAGCATCAATGGTTAATGCATATTATATGCCAACTAACAATCAAATTGTTTTCCCGGCAGCTATTTTACAAAAACCTTATTATAGTATTGATCAATCACGCAGTGCCAATTATGGTGGTATTGGAGCGGTAATTGCTCACGAAATATCACATGCATTCGATAATAATGGAGCTAAATTTGATGAGTTTGGCTCATTAAACAATTGGTGGACTGAAAAGGATTTAGCGACATTTAAAGAAAAATCAAAAGCCATGATTGACTTATTTGACGGAGTAGAAACCGGAAATGGTCCGTGTAATGGTGAATTAACTGTTTCAGAAAATATCGCTGATAGCGGCGGTATTAGATCTGCCTTAGAAGCTAGTAAAAAAGAAAAAGACCATAATTATGAAGAATTCTTTATTAACTGGGCTCGTGTCTGGCGCATGAAAGCTAGTCCACAATTCTTACAATTATTATTAACCGTTGACGTTCATGGTCCGGCTGTCTTAAGAGCTAATATGCAATTGAGTAACTTACCCGAGTTCCAAGATTTCTATAAATTAACTCCGGAAGATAAGATGTATTTAGCTAAAGATAAAATGGTAGAAATTTGGTAATTAAGTAATTAAATACAAAAAAAGACTGGAAATTTTCCAGTCTTTTTGT
>JAAYXR010000005.1 GCA_012515785.1 Acholeplasmataceae bacterium
TTAATAGTTTTTGTAGCTAAAGTTATTGAAGTAACTTTAACGACAATTAGAATTATTATTGTCAATCGCGGTTTTAAATTACCAGGAGCGGTTGTATCATTTGTTGAAGTATTAATTTGGGTTTTTGTTGCCAGCCGTGTGGTAAGTAATATTTCGGAAGCTCCGCTTTTAGGAATTACTTATGCATTTGGTTATGGCGTTGGTGTTTATGTCGGTTCTATTGTTGAAAAGAAATTAGCGTTTGGGAAAGTGTTACTACACGTTATTATTCCGTTAGAATCTGAAGAAGTTGTTTCTAGCTATATTAGAAATCAAGAAATTGGACTTACGACAATTGATGCTAAGGGGTATAATTCAGATAAATTAGTTTTAATGATGTACGCCAACCGTAAGAATATTGAAATATTTAAAAATGGAATATTGGAATTAGAGCCGCACGCTCTAATCGGAGAAAGTGATGTAGTCACGATTGACGGAGGAACTGTTCCTAAGAAGAGTAAATTCGTCAAATAAGAGGTAATATAATGAGAAAGAAAATATTATCGGTTTTAATGTTTATATTTTTGATTTTAGGAGCAACTAAAGTTGAAGTTTTAGCAGTTTCTGAAACTCAAATTAGACAATTAACATCAAGTGAACAATATGAATTGTTAATCTCAAATATAGATAATACTCACGAGTATTACTATAAAGCTAACAATTTAAATGCGAAACAAAAAGAGTTATACCGGACATTAGTTAATCACTATAAAGCGGGAATTGATAACTATAAAAAGGCTCCAGAATGGCAAAATAAAATTTCTACTGAATTATCTGATAAAGAAATGGAATTAGCGATTGTCTCCTTTTTATATGATTATAAAGTGTTTTTCTGGTTAACTGGTGATCTTAATTATGATATTGTTAAAATTCCGGTTGAAGACTCAGTTACTTATACTTTCCATTTTGCGATGCTGCAAATGTATCAAAATGAAACAACCTTTAAAAAAGACTTACAAGAAATAGTTATTAACCAAGAAAAGATTAAAGATTTAGTTGATGCGCAAAAAAATACTTATTCAAAAATTAAAGTAATTCATGATTGGTTACTTGAAAATAATGAATATAATAAATCTGGTGATGAATCACATACTCCAGTTGGAGCTTTAGTTTCAGACTATGATCCAGTTTGTGAAGCTTATGCTGAAGCATTTTTAATGTTAGCTAACTATGTTAATATTAAAACTGTATATGGCACTGGTAGAGCGACTAATATTAATGGTACTGAAGATCACGCCTGGAATTATGTTTGGGTATACGATAGATATTATTTTTTAGATGTAACTTGGGATAAACCGATTAATTCATCAACGATTAATTATGAGTATTTTCTAACAACTATTCCAAGTTCACATGAAAAAGATATTAAAGAAATCTTACCGCAACCATTTACGACTAGTAAATATTTAGATTCAGCCATGGCAGAGTTTAATGTTACAAGTGAGTATTACTATGAAAGAACGGGATCACCAATTAAAGGTTATGAAGGAGATATTGATGTTGTTGGCGCTCCACTTCAAGAAGTTAAAATTGAGTACCACCGAAAAGATGGTACAAAATTAAATAATATTCCAAAAGAAATAGGGGTTTATTATTTTGTCGTTACTCCGAAAGCACCAACGACACTTAATGGTGATTTAGTCGTTTATTTTGAAATTGTACCAAAGATGAATGTTGTTAGATTCTATGATCAACTAACTAACGAATTAATTAAAGAGGTACGAGTTTATGATGGTGGCGATGCTCAGTTACCACAATCAACAGTTAATGGTTATAAATACGTTCCTAGTTCTGATGGATATTTAAATGTAACTAGTAATGTTGATATTTTCTTAAGACTTGAAAAAATTACTTTAACTTTTATTAATCAAAAGGGAAAAGAAGTAGAAGTTAACTTGTTTGAAAATACCGCTGAAGAAATCTTAGCTTATAATTTTGATTTTATTAATAGTGATCCTAAAAAGATATTTATTGGCTGGACTAATAATGATGATTTACTTACTAGCGAAACAGTATTAACAATTGATACGGAACTTCATCCGTTAATTGAAGATATTAAATTTAATATTAAGGGGGCTAGTAAAAGATCAGACGGCTATTACCGGGTTCCAAAAGAATCATATAATAAAGAAGATATTATTTTAACTAGCGAACACCAAAAAATATTAGAAAAAACCGTTACTGAGGTTGATGGAAATGGTAATTATACGATTAAATTAAAAGTGGGATCACTTTATTCAACCCAAGAACGGATTGTTGAAATCCCAATGAAACAATCATCAATGTTACCATTTGATTTAGAATTAAATCAAGTAATTTTCTATGGTGTTGTCGCATTAGTCGTAATTATCTTCATTTCTGTAGTTGGTTCAGTTATTAAGAGTAGAAGACAAGATTAAGACTTGTTAAAAGGGATAATAAAGGGTATAATAAAATTAGATAGATAAATAATTAAGGAGGAAGATATCATGTGTTTTTTCAGAAAAAGAAAACAAGCTAAATTAGCTAAAGAAGCAGAAGCTAAAAAAGCAGCTGAGGCTAAGGTTGAACCACAACCAGAAGTAAAAAAAGTTGAGCCGAAACCAGCTCCAGAAAAGGTAGAAGCGAAACCAGAACCAAAGAAGGTTGAACCAAAACCAGCACCAAAGAAGGTTGAACCAAAAAAAGTTGAACCTAAACCAGCTCCAAAGAAAGTTGAAGCACCAA
>JAAYXR010000038.1 GCA_012515785.1 Acholeplasmataceae bacterium
CCACTAAGAAAACATAGTTACTAACTAAATCATTAATATTTCTAATTGATAATAACCATTCTTTTTTAACAAAAGTTAAAAATGTAGTTTTTGATCTTTTATTAGTTCCTTTATGTTTTTTCTGATTTGCTTGTTCGCTTGATTTTGAAGCGAGTGAAAAATAAAGTGGCATCGCTAGTGCGACAACTAATAAAGTTAATCCAACAATAATTCCTAGTAAAATTAAAATATTAATAAAGAAGTTTTCTCCCATCATTAACTTACCAACTAAGTTATAGAATAAGGCATATTTATTAACACTAGTAATAAATCCGACTACCTTCATAATAAATGAGTTATAAAGAGCCACAATTCGAAGTGGAACTGGAATTAAACTAGTAATTTGGATAATTAGCCAAAATGAAAAGACTAATCCGGCTATAGTTAAAATAACTTTAATAATTGGGAGTTTATTAAGTAGTCTTGTAATAAACAAAATTGGCATCGTTAAGACAGCCCCAATTAAAACTGGAAATAGTGGTAGCATCGCTACCATAAATAAAGTTGAAATAATATAGACAAAATTTAAAGTCCCATAAATAAAGCCAAACCCTAAAAATAAAGGTAATAAGATAAAGATACTTTTTAAAAACTCATAGATGTAAAATACTAATAACTTACTTAAGAAAACTTCAAAATGTCTTGCTGGATATGCTAGTAAAATTGGGTTGTCTTTACCTCTATATAATGTTTTAGATAAGCCACTTGTCGAAGCAACGATACTTAAAATTTGCAAGAAGAAAATCACGAAAGTAATTAGTTCATGAGTCTTAGGAATCATGACTAAATTACAAAGCGCATAAACTAAAGCGGTTGAGATTCCCGTAATAATTACGAATGCTAAAACGATTAATCCTGACTTAGCTGCAATCGCTTTTGCGCTTTGATTTTTCTTAATTCTAATTCGATCGCTTAATTGAAGTAATGTTAATATTCTTAACCGGCGAAGCATATCGACGGTTCCTTTTTTTAACTTTTGAAACATCGCTACTTACCTTTTAATATCTTTTAATTCAATTTTTGCACCAGGTGCTTCAACATTAATATTAGCGATATCCACGTGCATCATATATAGTTTTTCTAAAGTTAAACCTTGATCTTGGAGTTTATCAATTTCATAAACTCCAATTAGCTTTCCTTTACCAATAATACAAATCTTATGACATATCTTTTCAACAACTTCAATTACGTGCGAACTAAAGAATACGATATTACCATTTCTTGCGTGTTCCGCCATTACTTCTTTAATTTGGAAGGCACTAGTTGGGTCTAGCCCGGTTAAAGGTTCGTCTAACACCCAAACTTTAGGGTTATGGATTAATGAGGCAATCACGACTAGTTTTTGTTTCATCCCATGTGAATAACCTTTAATTTCACGGTCAATTGCATCAACTAAGTTAAACATTTTGGTATATTTTTCAATTCTTGCATCTCTATCTTCTTGATTAACTAAATATAAATCAGCCACATAGTTAACATATTCACGTCCCGTTAATTTTTCATAAACTGCGTGGTTATCTGAAACATAACCAATTCTTAATTTAGCTTCAATTGGTTGTTTTGTGATGTCATAGCCATCAACGATAATACTACCGCTAGTAATACTTTGAATTCCAACTAAACTTTTAATTGCCGTTGATTTTCCAGCTCCGTTATGGCCAATAAAACCAAACACTTCTCCTGATTTAACTTCTAAGCTAAAATCATCAACAGCATTGACCTTAGAACCAGCATATCGTTTGGTAAAGTTTTCAAATTTAATCATTCCAATCGCCTCCTTATTTAATGGATCAGATAACGTAAACCCTTCTTCTAAATCTCCAAGATTAAGAATATCCATTTTTCTTTTTCTCTTTTTAACTAATAATTCATAATGTCTATCTGAAACGTGATATAGAAAATCGTAAATGACCCAAGTAATAAACATTAATATAATAAATACAACATAAACTCCTAATTGATATAAATAAAAGAATCTAAATCTTAATAATCCAATATGAATATCAAAAATAAAATCATATTTGAC
>JAAYXR010000039.1 GCA_012515785.1 Acholeplasmataceae bacterium
AAGAATATCTACAACTCGAGCTTTGTCGCCTTTTTTTAGTTCAGATAGACTTAATAAAGATGTATCGTTGTTACCATTTATATTTTTCATATTCATCTCTCCTAAACCTATATTGTTTACTATAATTATAGATTAAGAAAAGACTTAATGCAAAGAAAATTATAATTTTTCTAAATAAGCTTACAAATAACTTTTATAAATAACAAGTATGCAAAAGAAAAGCCGGATTTCCCGGCTTTTTATTCGTTATTATCGATTAACTCCTAATCGGTTCCACGCATTATCAATTAGTTCTTTTGAGACCGGATCAAAACGGAAAATATCGTCATTTGGTCTAAATTTAATTTCAAATAATGCTTTAATATCATTTGATTTAGCGTCTTGGACTTGTTCTAACCTGACATCTTCTCTTGGTGAAATATAAAATACTCCATCAGTATTTTTCTTTGCACCATTATAAGATAAGATATGGTTTAAGAATTTGTAGGCAAATTCTTTATTTCCTTTTGAATGAACAACTAAGAAATCTACCCAAATGTTAGTTCCTTCAGTTGAAACAGAAAAACCTAAATGTAAATCTTCCTCTTCTTCAATCATTTGATTCATTATTTCAGCTGCATCTCCGGTATAAGCCATGGCAATATCATAAGTTCTGTTTGGAATATCATCAAAGATATTATCAGTAATATAGCCAACACCTTTATCAGTACCAACTTTAATCCATTGTTCTGCAGCGTTAATTTCAGCTTCTACATTAGAGTTCATTGAGTACCCTAAAGCGACTAATCCAGCCATTAAAGCATCTCTTGATGAATCATAGAAAGCAACATTGTATTTATCGCCTTTTCTTAGTAAATCCCATCCAGTTGCTACATCTTCAGCACTTACAACATCCTTGTTATATAAAAGCCCAACTGATCCCCAGAAATATGGTGCACCATAATCTAGTAAGTCTAAATTTGATTCAGTTTCAATTTTTCTTAATAAATCATCTAAACCATCTGCTAAATCTGTTTCTTTATTAAATGTGGTGATTTTTGTCCAATCAAGTTTTTCAATATATCCTTGATTTTCAACAATTAGTTGTTCTAATGCGTAATCACTTGGCATAATTAAATCATATACTTTACCACTCTTGATAAAGGTTAAAGCCTCTTCATTACTAGCAAATTCATCAATTCTAACTCTAATATCATTAGCTTTTTCAAATGCTTCGATTGTCGAATCACTCATATATTCCCCTGGTGCTAGAATTGTAAGTACTGGTCTTTTATCACAAGCTACAGCGCTTGGAATAATTAACAATACTAATATTAATAACATAATTTTTTTCATTTTATTCATCCTCTTAATCTCTCCTTTTTCATTTTTCTTGGTCCGCTTATGAAATAATCATAAGTTACTTTTAATCCAATAACTAAGAATATTAATGCTGACAAAGCATTAACTTTCGGGTCTAAACCACGTTTTAATGTGTATAAATAAGTTGAAATATTTGATACACCTGATCCAATAGTAACAAAATATGAAATTACAAAATCATCAAATGACATTGTAAAAGCAATTGCTGCCCCTGCAACAATAGCAACTTTTAGTTGTGGGAAGATAACTTTCATTAAAGTTTGGAAAGGGGTTGCGCCCAAATCAGATGCAGCATCTGCTAAGTTTGGATCTAAACTAATCACCTTAGGATACACCGTTATTATAACATATGGCGTTGAAAAGGCGACATGTGCTAAGATCATAGTCGCATATCCACTTGGGATATAAAACATACCAAATAAGACAAATAGTGAAATTGCGGTAATAATTTCTGGGTTCAAAATTGGAATGTTTGTCGCATTTAGAGTTAAGTTTCTTAAGACTTTTCTTTGTCTAGAAAGTGAAATTGCGGCAAGGGTTCCAATGATTGTTGAAATTATTGTCGATACTACGGCAACTACAATAGTAACTAAAACTGCATTCATCATTTGTTTATGATTAAATAGTTCAATATACCATTTAAAACTAAATCCACCAAATCTAGTGAAAGATTTGTTAGCATTAAATGAAAAGAAAATCATTGAGAAGACCGGGAAATATATGATTGCCAAAATCAAGACAATAAACACATATTTTAAGACCGTTGTTACTTTATTTTCAGTCATTTTCGGCCCCCTTAAATTTATCTAATCTTCTAACAAGTAGTATCATAGCCATCATAATTACTGATAATACTATCGCAATTGATGCGCCATAACCGATATTACCACTTAAGATTGAAACTCTTTCAATTAAGTTTCCAATTAAGAATACGTTATTACCTAAATATTTAGGAATTACTAAGGTAGTCGCTGCTGGTAAGAACACCATTAATATTCCTGACATTACACCTGATAGTGATAGTGGCAGTGTTACCTTTAAGAAGGCTTTAAATCGTGATGCTCCTAAGTCTGTTGCCGCTTCGATTAGTCCTGGATCAATCTTTAATAAGACGGTATATATAGGTAATACCATATAAGGTAAAAACACGTGTACTAAGCCAATTACCATTGCTGTATTAGTTCCAATGATATTTGGAAAATTAGGATATATTCCTTGAGCTATTTCGGTAAAAAATTCAATTACCTGCTTTAAAGCGATTGTTCTAATTACTAAGTTAATCCACATTGGTGCTGAAATAAGTAGGATTAGCAAGGCTTGAGTTCTAGGTCTAGTTTGAGTAATAAAATATGCTAGTGGATAACCGATAATTAAAGTTGCTACTGTCGTTAGGAGTGCTAACCAAATTGATCTTCTCATCGCATATAAGAATTCACTATTAGTAAAAAAGTTTAAATAATTTTCTAAAGTAAACGAAACTTCAAATAAACTAGCACTTTCACCTTTAGTAAATGAATATAAAACCATAATTAATATTGGAATTAATATGAGTGATATTAATACTAAATAATAAGGTGAAATGATTAAAGTATTGAGTCTTTGTTTTCTTTTTTCATTACCACTAATTTTCTTATTTTTCATTTTACCAAATCTCCATAACATGGATATCATCTGGTCTAAAAGTAATACTTACTTCTTGTCCTTCCGGATGATAATCAGTAGTATGAATTGTATATGCGCGATACTTAGTTAAAACATCAATTTCATAGTGGACGCCTTTAAATGCGACACTATCAACAACTCCGTTAAATTTACCTTCTCCTTTTGGAAGAATATCAATATCTTCTGGTCGAATGACGATTTCAACATTTTCGTTTTTTGAAAATCCTTTATCAACACACTCATGGATAACTCCGTCAAACTCAACTTTATAGTCATCTAGCATAACTGCTTCAACAATATTTGATTCACCAATGAATGATGCAACAAATCGATTAATTGGTTCGTTATAAATATCTTCAGGAGTTCCAATTTGTTGAATCTCACCATTATTCATGACAACAATCTTATCCGACATAGTTAGTGCTTCTTCTTGGTCATGAGTTACAAAGATAAAAGTAATTCCAGCGTTTCTTTGCAGCTCTTTTAATTCATATTGCATCTCTTGACGTAATTTTAAATCAAGTGCTGCAAGTGGTTCATCAAGAAGTAACACTTTAGGTTGGTTAATTAAAGCTCTTGCAATCGCAACTCTTTGTTGTTGACCACCTGATAGTTTATCAATACTACGATATTCATATCCTTGTAATCCTACAAGTTTTAAATATTGTAATACTTTAGTTTCTAAGTCTCTTTCACGAGTTTTTCTAGTTTCAAATTGACGACGTAACGCTTTAATTTCATTTTGATAATGACGTTTTATATCTAAGTTTTTAATTTCTTCTTGTAGTTCTTTAATTTCTTGACGTTTTTCTTTTTTGATTGTATGGTAATTGCTGTCTTTAGCTGAAACAGTTCTTAACTCTAATTGAATTTCCTCAATTTTATCTCTTAATTCATTAGCCTTAGCTACATTAGCCTTTTTTGATTCAATATATTTAGGATTATTTTTTAAATCCTTAATTTTCCCTTTTAGTTCTTCTATTTGTTGTTTTAACTCGAAATTAGGGTCTTTAATTAGTTGCGCTTTTCTTGTAACTTCTCTTCTTAATTGCCTTTTTTTCGCTGGGTCTTTTTCTTCACGAATTAATTCTTTATATTCCTCTAATAACAAATCAATTTTATGTTGTTCTTGAAATTCACTTGATTTAACTCTTAAACCAAAAGCGACATTTTCAAATACATCTAAATGAGGAAATAATGAATAACGTTGAAAAACGGTGTTTGTTGGTCTTTTATGTGCTGGAACATCATTAATGTCTTCACCATTAAATAATACTTCTCCATCACTTGGATCAACGAATCCACCAATTATTCTTAAAGTTGTTGTTTTACCACAGCCTGATGGTCCTAACAAAGTCACGAATTCATTCGAATTAATCTCTAAATCAATGCCTCTTAAAACTACGTTTCCACCAAATTCTTTAGTAACTCCTTTTAATTGAATTAAAGGTTCCATTATCTTACCTCCTAAAATAGTATTTAGGTTTAGTAAAATTAAACAAAAAGTTTGATTTTAATAAACCAGCCAATATAATTATAGTAATAACTTAAATAAAGTCAAGTAATATAATAAAACAAACATCTCGCGATGTTTGTTTTACATTTTTTTATTTAATTAATAATAAGATATTATTAAAATTCTACATGATTTGAATAATTATCATCAATAGTAGGTGGTGGTGTTTTTTCAATTTTATTAATTTCTATTAATAATAAAATAATCCCCACAATTCCAACAACACTAACCAATAAACCAATGATAATTAAAATAAATGGTGTTCTATTTTCCTTTAATTTATTAGCTTCAACAGCAGTTAAAATAGTAAATATTAATGTTGGTAATCCCAACAATTTAGTTATTCTTAAGAAAACATCCAATTTTTTTCGTAGATTTATCGAAAATTCTATTGCGCTATTTGAATCATAATTATTTATATCGATACTAGCAATGTATGCATTAAATTCTTTAACGAAAATGATTAATGAAATCATTCCTATAATCATTGCCGTTACTAATAAAACTAAGGAAATGATTGAAAAAATCTTCGCGTTTTTTGTGTTCATGATATGGACCATCCTGTATAATATTTTTGTAATAATTTGGTTAATTTAGGTTAATAAAAATTATTGACCTCTGGTGGATTTTGTTGTTGTTTTTCCAATTTATTTGCTTCAATTAATAATAAGACAAAACCAACCAAACCAACTGTGCTAATTAAGAAACCAACGATTAATAAAATAAATGGCATTCGATTTTCTTCAAGTTTCGCCGCTTCAATAACAGCAAGAATATTAAACAATAATAAAAGAATGCCGACAATTGAGAAAACAATTGTAAAAATTAAGATTGGACGCAAAAAGTTGTTCATTATTGCTTCAATTACTGCCGGATCATTAGGATCAAAACCTTGAATAGTTAATATTAAATGTTGTAGATCAGCTATAAAGTTAACTACATATATGCCTGAAAGAATCATCAATATTACATTTAAAATAATTCCAAAAATTGAGAATACTTTAGCATTTGTCGGGTTCATATTCTCATCCTTTCTTAGTTATTATCTGTTTTAATACTTAATAATCTATTGCAGTCCGCAATTGTGATAATTAAGCCCACAAGTCCAACAACAGGAACAATTAAGCCAACAGCTAATAAAATAAATGCGGTATTGTTATCACTCATTTTTGATGTTTCAATCATCGTAAAAATATAACAAATTAATGCCGTAAGGGTTGAGGCCAAAAGGATAATTCCTAAAATGATAGCGATAATTAAAAATGGGCTATATGCAATTGCAACATTATCAGTATCTACTCGTATTGCTGAACCAACTACAACAATAATAAATATTCCAAAAA
>JAAYXR010000040.1 GCA_012515785.1 Acholeplasmataceae bacterium
CGGTTAGCTAGACTTAATGAATTAATTCATCCAAAAGTGTTTAAGTATATTGATAATTTTGTTAAAGACAATATGCATTTAGATATTATCATTATTGATATGCCATTATTATTTGAAGCTAAATATAATAAAGTCGATTTAACATTATTAGTTTATTCGACACCAAGTCAACAACTTGATCGGTTAGTGTCTAGAGATAAACTATCTAAAAATGAAGCACAAATGAGAATTGATAATCAAATGCCAATTAATAAAAAACTTTTTATGGCTGATTATGTTATTTATAATAATGATTCAAAAGAAGTATTAGAAGGAGAAATCAATAAATTTATTGAAAAATTAGGAGTATAACATTATGAAATTAAATGCGGTTATAAAAATTCAAATCCAACAAATCATCTCGCATGAAGAGTTAAAAGTCTTAACTCTTCTTTATCAACCGTTATTAGGAACTAAACCTTATACTCTATATTTAACTTTATATACCTTATCTAATTTAGAAACTGGGATTTCTCAAGAATTTCAGCAAAAAGATTTATTAGATATGTTAAATTTAAAATCTAAAGAACATATTAGTTGTCGTAATAAATTAGAGGCCTTAGGCTTATTAGTAGTCTTTCAAAATGGTGATGAATATATTTATTCATTAAAATCACCGATGACGGCAAAAGAGTTTTTAAATGATACCATTTTTGGTTCATATCTTCAAGATCAAATTGGCGAAACTCAAATGAAAAATTTAATTGCTGAATTTAGACTTTCACAAGTTGATTTAACTTCTTATGATAATATTACTAAATCATTTAATGAAGTTTATGAAATTAAACAAGTTGAATTACTCAATACCGGAAATCATTTGAGAGGATCAGGTAAAAATAATGGAACGAAAATTATTAATGATAAATTTAATTATGAGTCATTTCTAGAATTAATTCCTAACCGGTATAAACGCGGTCATTTATTTAACCCAGTCGTGAAATCTAATCTTGAAAAAATCGCCTTTATTTATCAGTTTACTTCAGAAGATATGTATGAAGTTTATCTTAATTCTAGTACTAAAGGTGAACTTCCTAGTGAAGAAAAATTAAGACTTCAAGCTAGTTTATATTATCAAAAGATTCATGAAAGTTCAAAACCAGAAATTGTTTTAAAAACTGATAGCATCGCCGATAAATTGGATTCTATCAGCCCACAAGATATTATTAAAATGTATTCGAAAAGAGATAATATTTCAGTTGATTTAGATACGGCAGTAGCCTTCTCACAACGAAATGATGCCACTTTGGGAATTATTAATGCTATCATTTTATATACAATTAAAGAAAAAGAAGGTATATTACCTAATTATACATATTTAGAAAAAGTGCTAACCACATGGCAAAATAACGGTGTTAAAACAACCGAAGATGCCGTTAATTATTTAGCAAAACTAAGTAATTCTGAGGAAGCACTAAAACAAAAAGGCTCATCGAAAAAATCAAAAGTAGCGGAACCAGATTGGTTAGATGAGTATATTGATAATTTTTAGGAGGTACTAAAAATGGATTATGTTGATTTAAGAAAAATTGTTGAAAAAGATAAGGAGCTAAAAGCGTTAGGGCTGTCAGATTTTGAACTATTAACGGCTTATCGTTATTTAAAAATGAAAAAATCTAATGATGATCCTAATTATATCCCAACCTTAAGAAGGTCTGAGGGTCTTTTGGAAATCGTAATGATGCCATCACGCGAATTACAAGCTGAAGTTGAAAAAAGAAAAGCGTTAATGAATGTTCAATCGCTTGATACTGTCAACTTTATTTTAGATGCTAATTTAGCGGGCTTTAAATTAAATACAAAAGAAAGAGAAGAGGCATATTTAAAAGCGTCACGTTTTATTGATTTATTAAAAGATAATAAATTCGCGAAAGGTCTTTACTTGTATGGTATTTATGGTAGTGGTAAAACTTACCTACTTTCAGCAATAGTTGAAGAAGTTGCAAAATTTAAACAAGTGTTATTTGTCTATTTCCCTGATTTAGTTCGAAATTTAAAATCATCAATTTCAACTAATGAATTAGAGGATAAAGTTACTTCACTGAAAACATGCGATCTATTAGTCTTAGATGATGTTGGTAGTGAAAATATGACGGGATGGTTCCGCGATGAAATCTTAAGCCCAATTTTACAATTTAGACTAGCATCTGGCTTGCCAGTTTTAATCTCATCAAACTTTAGTCAGAAAGAACTAATTGGTTTTATGGCCACTGATAGGCAAGAAACTGACCGCATTAAAGCCGCTAGAATCGTTCACCGAATTAGAGAGTTAACTGATGAAGTTCCACTTACTACACCATTTGGTAAATAGGCTTTAATGTTTGTAAATAGTAGTAGTAAATGGTAAAATTATTATAAAGATTCGAAATGGGGAATGATTATGAAAATAGAGTTTAAAGACGGAAGTATTAAAGAATTTAATAAAAACACAACTCCACTTCAAATTGCAGAGTCAATTTCTAGCGGACTAGCTAATATGGCGATTGGTGCCATATTTAATGATGAATATGTCAGCCTAGATTTTCCCATTAGGGAAGATGGAAAGATTGACATTTTAACTAAAAAAGATGAAAGAAGTCTACATATTTTAAACCATTCAGCGGCTCACTTAATGGCTGAAGCGATTACTAATTTATATCCTCATGCTAAATTTGGGGTTGGACCAGCGATAGAAGAAGGATTTTATTATGATGTCGACTTTGGAAGTGACATCTTAAGGGAAGCTGATTTAGAAACAATTGAAAATGAGATGAAACGCTTATCTCAAGTTGGGGCGAAGATTGTAAGAAAAGAACTATCTTATGAAGAAGCTAAAAAATTATTTGCCCGTGATGAATATAAACTAGAATTAATTGAAGAGTATAAAGATGAAGTTATTTCAACACATACTCAAAATAACTTCACGGATTTATGTCGTGGAGGACACGTTGAAAATACGAAAGAGATTAAACATTTTAAATTATTATCACTAGCCGGAGCTTACTGGAGAGGCGATAGTAATAATAAAATGTTAACGCGAATTTATGGGACAGCGTTTTGGAATAAAAAAGATTTAGATGAGTATTTAATCTTACTTGAAGAAAGAAAAAAACGTGATCACCGTAAATTAGGACGCGAATTAGGGATCTTTATGTTATCAGAATACGGTCCTGGATTTCCTTTCTGGTTACCAAATGGGATGATTTTAAAACGTGAACTAGTTAATTATTGGTATCAAGTACACGATAGACATGATTATAAATACATTGAAACTCCAACGATGTTAAATCAAGAGTTATGGGAGATTTCAGGTCACTGGGCTAACTATCGTGATAATATGTATACATCTGAAATTGATGAAAAAGAATTTGCGATTAAACCAATGAATTGTCCAGGTGGGATGTTAGTTTATAAAAATGATATTCACTCATATCGTGACTTACCTTTAAGAGTTGGCGAATTGGGACATGTTCACCGGTATGAAGCAAGTGGAGCCCTAACCGGACTATTTAGAGTCAGAGCCTTTACTCAAGATGATGCCCACGTATATATGAGACCAGACCAAATTCAATCAGAAGTAATTGAATTAATTAATCTATTTGATGAAATTTATGATACCTTTGGTTTAAAATATCATATTGAGTTATCGACCAGACCTGAAGAAAATTATATTGGTGAGATCTCAGCTTGGGAAAGATCAGAAAAAGCATTATTTGAAGCTGCAAAAGCGTCAGGTAAAGAAGTTAAAATTAACCCAGGCGATGGAGCTTTTTATGGCCCTAAATTGGATTACAAAATTAGAGATTCATTAAATAGAATTTGGCAATGTGGTACTATTCAACTTGATATGAACTTACCAGAAAGATTTGAACTATTTTATATTGATGAAAATGGTGAGAGAGTTCGTCCGGTCATGTTACACCGGGCAATTTACGGATCACTAGAAAGGTTTATTGGAATTTTGATTGAACATTATGGCGGAGCATTTCCAACTTGGTTAAGTCCACTTCAAACTAGAATTATTCCAGTTAACCTATCAAAACATACTGAATATTCTAATGTAGTATTAAAAGCGTTACAAGATGCAGGCATTAGAGCTGACGTTGATTTAAGGGATGAAAAACTAGGTTATAAAATTAGAGATGCCCAAACATCTAAGATACCTTTTAGCTTAGTTATAGGAGATAAGGAAGTAGAATCTCAGACAGTAACATATCGTAAATATGGCGAGGATAAGCAAATAACTACTAAACTTATTGAATATGTTGATATGATTAAAGAAATAATTAAAAACAAAAAGTAAAATGTGAAGAAAAAGTAAAATTGAGGTTGAAAATTTTACTTTTTTCATATATACTATATGTGATATGCACAAGTTGCAAAAAAGGGAGGAAAAAATATAATGTTAAAAAGAATTATGGCAGCACTTCTAGTTGTAGCTGCAGTCATTGGGTTAGGAGCTTGTACTAAAAAGACTTATGAAATCGCATTAGTTACCGACGTTGGTACGATTAACGATAAGTCATTTAACCAAGGTGCTTGGGAAGGTGTAGTTCAATATGCTGAAGAATTTAGTGTTTCTTATAAGTATTATCAACCAGATGCTAAATCAACTGAAGAATACATTAAATCAATCAACGTCGCGATTAAAAATGGAGCTAAAGTGGTAGTAACTCCAGGATTCTTATTTGAAAATGCGATTTGGGATGTTCAATCTAAAAATCCAAATGTCAAATTTATCCTATTAGATGGTTCTCCACACAACGTAGTTGACTGGGCTACAATGGCTACATTAGACGGAAAAGATCCAGACTATACAGTAGCTAAAAACACTTATCCAATTTTCTATGCTGAAGAAGAAGCTGGATTCTTAGCTGGATATGCCGCAGTTAAAGAAGGATTTACTAAGTTAGGATTTATGGGTGGTATGGCGGTACCAGCTGTTGTTAGATTTGGTTATGGATTTATCGAAGGCGCTAACTTAGCAGCTACTGAAAAGAACTTAGCTAATAAAGCCATCGAAATTAAACACACATATCTAGATAGTTTCGCTCCTGATGAAGGACATCAAACTAAAGCTGCTGGTTGGTATACAACTGGTACTGAAATTATTTTCGCATGTGCTGGTGGTGCTGGTAACTCAGTTATGAAAGCAGCTGAACAACATGAAGGCGGCGGCAAATGGGTTATTGGTGTTGACGTTAACCAAAAAGATGAATCACAAAGAGTTATTACTTCATCTGCAAAATCATTAAAGAGATCTGTTTATGACACTTTAAAAGCTATCTATAAAGATAAGAAAGCTGGTGGAGTTGCAGTTACTTTAGATGCTAAAGTTGGTGGAGTTGAATTACCAGATTTATCAAGATTTAAGAATTTCAAACAAGCTGACTATGATGCAATTTTCGCAAGAATAGTTGCTGGTGAATTCACAATTACTAAAGACAAAAACGCACAAGGAAAAGACGTTGCAGTTACTGATATCGTTGCTCCTAA
>JAAYXR010000041.1 GCA_012515785.1 Acholeplasmataceae bacterium
CATCTTCTAAAATTGGATACCTTTCTCCAATTCTTACTTGTTCTTCCAAATGATAGCCAAATTTATTGCCTTTATAATCAAGATTATAATGTTTTTTAAAATTACTAATTAGTTTTCTCTTGGAGTAAAACATATTAAAATATCCATGCCCCAACAAATATAACTTGTATTTTTTATGTTTGCCAATATCTAAAATATCTTCTAAAGTTATTTCTTTAGCGACAAATGAACCATTAATTTTAAATTCTTCTAAAAAATTAAAATCAAAACGGTTAGTAGATAATGTTTCGCCTTGCCAAATTATTTTTGAGTTAAATTTTTTAGAAAACAAGAAATGAATTAAGCCTAAATCACTAGCGATAATACCAGTTAAATCATCTACTTCCACATCATTTAAAAACTTATCTAATAATGGAAAATCGTCATCAAAAAACATTTTGTTTAATGATAAATATACTTCTTTATGATTATTTTTTGCATAATCAATAATAGTATTAATTTCATCACTAGTAAAGGAGTTAGTAAGTTTAACTGAAAATAGGCTATTACCAATAACATAGCCATCAGCTTCATTTAACATTTCTAAGTTGCATAAATTATGAACAGTAACTAAATATTTCACTTTTATCTCCTTTTAGATACACTTATTCCATCGCCAATATCATAAATAATCGTGTCAAACTCTTCGTTTTCTTTTAAAAAATCTTTGAATTTTTGAATTTTCTTTAAAAGTTGTCTTGTTCCTCTAGAAACTTCATTGATATCTAAATTATGAAAATTTAAATTATCGCAAACAATAATGCCTTGTGGATTTAAATTGAATTTGAATTTTTCAAAAAACTTTTGATATTGCGCTTTAGCGGCATCAATAAAGATTAAATCAAAAGTATGATTAATCTCGACTTCAAGGGCATCGGCATATAAAACTTGAATATTTTCTTCTAAATCAGCTTCTTTTATGTTTTTTAAGGCTTCATTATACATAAAATAATCACGTTCAACCGTGATTATTTTAGTGTCTAAATTAGCCATATTAATCGCGCTATAGCCGATAGCAGTCCCAATTTCTAAAATGTGTTTAACATTATATTTAGTAATTAATTCTAACAAAAAAGCTAAACCTTCATCATTAATAATTGGGACATCGTTTTTTATAGCAAATTCTTTTAAATTATAGATGAAGTTCTTCTTCGTCTTCATAATAATGAGCCATTAATTCATCTAGCATTTCCCAATCATCATCGTTAGTAACATCTTCTAATGTTCCTTCACCTGGATTGTTTGGATCTTCTACATAAATTGCAGCACTTAACTCATGGGTGTCAGAAAACTCAAATACAACAAAGTTTCTTCCATCTTCTGATTCATGAGTGAATAAAATATTACAAACAATTTCTTCACCTAAATCATTTATTACTACAAATTGATCTTCTTTCATTTTTCTTTCCTCACTTACTTCTTTAAAAAATTATATCACAATCTTATTTATTTATAGAATTTAAATAGTTTTGCAAAATAATAGTTGCGGCAAGTTCATCTTTTAGTTTCTTTTGTTTATCTCGTCTTACAGAACCTTTAATTAAAGTATCTAAGGCTTCTTTAGTTGAAAGACGCTCATCCCATAAGATAACTTTAACATTAGAAACTGACTCTAGTTTTTCTTTAAAGGAAATGGTAATTTCCCCTCTAATCCCTAAATCATGATTCATATGTCTAGGAAGTCCCAAGACAACATGAGTTATTTTGTTTTTTTCAATTAAATCTTTTAGATAATTAACTGCTTCATCGTAATTATCTTCAGTAAAACGATAAGTTTCTAAGTTGGAAGCGATAATACCTGATGTTGAAATTGAAATACCTAGCGTCTTACTTCCTAAATCAAGACCTAAATACTTATTCATTAATCATCACCTTAATTTGATTTAAAGCCGCATCTAACTTAGATAAATTGGTTCCGCCACCTCTAGCAAAATCAGGTCTGCCGCCACCACGGCCATCGGTCATTTCTGAGGCGGTTTTAATTAAAGTGTTAGCATTACCTAAGCTTGATTTGGCAATAAACGTAATTTTACCATCTCTAACGTTGCATAAAAATAACGTTTCTAATTTATGTTCATCAAAGATTTGATCTACAATTCCTTTAAGTAGTGATTCATCATAATCTTGTAAGAGTAAAACTTCATGTTTAGACTTAATATGATTAGTTATTTTTGATAAATCTTTTAAAGCTTGTTGTTCATGATACTCATTTACTTCCTTTTCATAATCTCTAATTAATAATTTATAATCGTCTAAATATTTACGATAATTAATAATGTCTTGATAGCTTCCTAAAATTTTAGGAACTTCTAATTTGTTATATTTAACTTCTTTAATTTCTAACTTAGATAGTTTATCATCTAAATTATTAATTTCATTTAATAAAGTTTTTAAATATAGCGAAACTTTAGAATCAAGTTTGTCTCCAGTTACCGCTTCAATCCGGTAAACACCTGAACCAATTGACTCAATTGACGCAATGGCAAACCCCTTAATATCACTAGTGTTATTAACGTGTGTTCCCCCACATAATTCAATTGAATCACCCATATCAACGACTCTTACGACATTATCATACTTTTCAGTAAATAATGCTTGAGCACCACGCGCTTTAGCATCATCAAGATTCATCTGAGTTACATTTACTTTATGACTTTCTTTAATTTCCTCGTTGACAAGTTTTTCCATTTTTAATAACTCGCTAGTGGTTGGAAACG
>JAAYXR010000042.1 GCA_012515785.1 Acholeplasmataceae bacterium
ATCGCTAGATAAATCCCTTCAATTCGAAGTGAGACGAATCCCACGATCGTTCCTAAAAGAATTGAGGCGACAATTACGAGTGCTAATGCTAAGATTAGTGGTAGTTTGTGTTGACCTACTAAAATACCAGTAATGTAAGCACCAATTCCAATAAATCCAGCGGTACCAAGTGATGATAATCCAGAATACCCCATTAACAAGTTAAAACCTAATACGGCAATGAAATATACTAAAATTTTAGTAATGGCACTAAGGGTACTTCTTTTAACAATTCCAGCTTGATTTAATAAGATGATAAGGATTATTGCGACTGCTAAAATGGCATAACCAGCATATCTACTTTTTAGTATTTTAGTAGCTGTCATTGAAAATTTTGATTTAGTGTCGTTATGATTTTTTAAATTTAATTTGCTATTAATATCTTTTACTTTCATAATCGTTACACCTTCTTAGCTACCCTTTCACCGAATAATCCAACTGGTTTAATTAAGACCACCAACATCACAAGTGAGAAGGTAATAACTTCTCCCCATTTTGGAGTAAGTGTATAAACCCCGTTTAATGTAATCGAGAATAAAAACGCGGCAATAACTGGTCCATGGAAAGTTTGAGTACCACCTAAAATTAATGCTAAGAATGCATAAATCATCATTGTGTTTAAGTTAGTTGGGTTAAGTTGTGGTTGTTTGGCTTGTAAAAATGCAATTGCCGCAAGTCCGCTAATTGCTGCTCCAATCGCCCAGCTTAAACCAGTAATCATTTTTGTATTGACACTCATCATCGAAGCAACTTTCTCATTCGAGGCGGTTGCTCTAACACCAAGACCCCATTTAGTAAATCTTAAAGCCATAAACACTAAGGTTAATACTGTTAGTGAAATAATTACGTTAATTAAAGATTGCGCGTCAACGCTAATTTTTCCTTGTCCCCCAAACGCGGTATTAGTAAATTTAGGGGCAAACATATAATTTGTCGGGTCAAATATTATATCTATTAATGCTCTGAAAACTAAAATTAATCCCATGGTAATCATTTGCCGACCACTAGCATCGATTTTTCGCGCATTTCGAATTAAGACTGCGTCAATGAAAAATCCGATGAAGAAGTTAATGACAATAGCAAGTAACATCGCTCCAACAATTAATCCGACTGAAGCGTCTCCACCACTTTTGACTACTGACGTGACAATGGTAGTTGTAACATAACCAGCAAATACAGAAATGGTAGAAAGGGAAAAGTTATTCGCAAAAGCAGTTTTAAATACAATAACAAGCGCTAATGCCATTAGCGCTATCGTTGCCCCGTCAATAAAGCCGTTGACAATATTTTGTATAAAAAGCATAGATTCTCCTCCTTAAGTTATTTAAGTAAAACATCTCGAAAACTTTAATTAAATAACTCATATTCCACATATGAATAAATATTCATATTCTTATATTTATTGTACAATGTAAACGATTTCATGTCAAAAATATTGACCTCTTTTTAAAAATTTCTATATATTTATATATTTAATAGAAAAAAGGCACTTCATAAAAAGTGCCTTTTAAAAAATTATTTCATAAAATGTCTTAATGTTTTTAATCTGTCAACTAATAAAGGTAATACCTTGTTAGCATCAGCGATAATTGAAACGTCTGCGATATCAAAAATTAATGCTTTTGGATCAGTGTTAACAGCGATAATTAATTCAGAGTTTTCCATTCCTGCGATATGTTGAATCGCTCCACTAATACCACTTGCGACATAAACAGCTGGTCTAACGGTGACTCCAGTTTGTCCAACTTGTTGACTCTTAGGTGCTAATTGTGCGTCAACGACAGCACGTGATACTGCGACTTCACCACCAGCAATCTCTGCTAATTCTTGAAGAGTAGTTAACATCGTTGAAACACCTCTACCTCCTGCAAAAATAAGCTTAGCTTTATCTAAGTTTTGTTTTGGAACGTTTAGTTTTTCACGTTTGACTAACTTAACTTTAGAGCCGCCATCTAATTGTGGTTTAACGACTCTGACATTTTTCTTATTATCTTTAAATCCTGATACCTCAAAGATTCCAGGTCTAATTGAAGCCATTTGTGGAATATGATCAGTACATAAAATTGTTGCAAAAATATTACCACCTAAAGCTGGACGAGTAGCGTATAAAATTGGTCTTCCGCCTTCTTCTTTGAAATCTAAGATAGTCGCATCAGCAGTTAAACCAGTTTTAATTCTAGCCGAGATTCTTGGTGCTAAATCGCGTCCTAGTAAAGTAGAACCGATTAAGAATACTTCTGGTCTACCTTCGGCTTCAAAGAAATTAGTAATTGCTCTTGTGTAGTTATGAGTATCATAGTGTCCTAAAACTGGATCTTCTAAAACGATAATTTCTTGGGCTCCCGCTAAGACTAAGTCATTAATTTGAGCGTCAGTCGCTTTATCAGTTACAAATAATGCTTTTACTGGAAAATTAGTGTCTTTTAATAGTCGTCTTGACTCACTAATTAATTCAAAACTTACTGTTTGAA
>JAAYXR010000043.1 GCA_012515785.1 Acholeplasmataceae bacterium
GCAACTGGTATTACTAGTACGCCAGTTGGTTTTAAAAACTACATTGATATCGTAAGAAACCAAACGATTATGCCGATGTTATCATCATATTTAATTAAGATGGTAGTTGCCGTTCCATTAATTGTTGTGTTCTCGTTAATTATTGCGATGTTAATTAATCAACCAATTAAAGGAAAAGGAATATGGCGAACAATATTTTTCTTACCAGTTATTATTTCATCAGGTCCAATTCTTTCAGAATTAACCGCACAAGGCGCAACCGGACTTCCATCAATTGCTGAAAGTGGAGTTTTAGAATTTATTAATAATAATTTAGGAGAGTGGATTGCTAATCCACTTGAAAGCCTACTTAATAGTCTACTATTAGTCTTATGGTATGCGGGGGTACCAATTTTAATCTTTTTAGCGGGTCTTCAAAAGACCGACTCATCAATTTATGAGGCAGCATCAATTGATGGCGCTGGTCCATGGGAAAGATTTTGGAAAATTACCCTACCTTCAATTAAACCGCTAATTTCAATTGTTATTGTGTTTGTGGTTGTTAATATGAGTTTGCAACCAGAAGAAGGATCAGTCATTATTCAAACTAGAACCATCATGATGCTTGATAAGACAGTAGCTGGAACCGGAATGTTATCAGGTTACGGAGCCGCAGCCACATTAAGCTGGATTTACTTTTTCTTAATGATTGTGGTTATGGGAGTCTTTATTGGACTCATATCAATTAAGAGAAAGGAGCCAAAACGATGAAAGATAAAGCTTTATTAGAAGAGAAAAGAATTAAAAGACAAAATCTCATCAATAAGATTAAAAGAATCTTTATCGGTATGAACTTTAATGATGGCTTAATCTTTAAAATCTTTATTTGGATTTTATTAATTAGTTTCTCTTATGTATATTTATATCCACTCTTATTTATGGCATCAAATAGTATTAAGAGTGTTTCGGATTTAATTGACCCAGGAGTTAAGTGGATTCCAACAAAAATTGAAGTTGATAACTATGTAAAAGCGTGGAAAGTTATTGGCATGCCCGATGTTGTCTTTGAATCAACTTGGTATGTATTAAAGTTAGCAATTTTCTCAACCATTACTTCAGCATTAGTAGGATACGGATTTGCAACTTTCAATATTCCATTTAAACGAACTTTAATGGCTTTAATGTTAGTGGGCTTTATTCTTCCACCACAAGTATTAATGGTTTCGATTGTTGGAATTTACCGAAAATTAGGAATTATGGGAACTGAATATTCAATGTTAGTTCCAGCCATCTTTGGTCAAGGAATTAATCAATCAGTATTTATTTTAATTTTCTATCAATTCTTTAAAACTTTCCCGAAAGTATTACATGAATCAGCTGAGATTGATGGGGCAACTCCACTTCAAATTTTCTATAAGATCACTCTACCTTCAGCTGGCCCATCAATGATTATTGTTTTCTTATTTGCGTTTGTTTGGTATTGGAATGAAACATTTGTTACGGCCCTTTATACAAGAAGTACTCCAACCATTCCATTGCGGATTCAACAGTTTAAAGCTAGCTATGAAGCGATGTTCCCACCAGGAACTCCAGGAAGCGAGTTAAATGAAGCGATTAAGTTAGCGGGTCATTTAATTGGTATTTTACCACTACTTATACTATACTTTGTAATGCAGAAACACTTTACCGAATCAATTGATAGAACAGGAATTGCAGGTGAATAATTACGTGAAAAGAATTATATTAACATTTTTAATTTTAACGACAACCATTTTATTAGTTGCTTGTCAAAATGGTAATGGCGAGAATAATAATGGTAATGATAAGTATAATCTTGAACCAGCACCAGGGTGTTTAGTTCCGTATTTAGATGGTGGTTGGGTTTGTACTTGGGCTGATGAGTTTAAGTTAGACCAAGTTGACCCTTTCAAGTGGAACTTTGAAATTAACGATTCAGGTGGCGGTAATAATGAATTACAATACTACATTAAAGATAATGCGACCGTAAAAGACGGAATTCTTACCATTACTGGTAAACACGAAACCTTTAGAACAAGACAATATACTTCAAGTCGAATTACGACTCATAGAAAAGGCGATTTTAGATATGGTAGAATTCAAATCAGAGCGAAAAACCCAGTTGGTAGAGGTACTTGGCCAGCTATTTGGATGATGCCAACAAGAAGCATTTATGGTGGATGGCCACGCAGTGGTGAAATTGATATTATGGAATATGTTGGATATGATCCATCAAAAATCCATACAACAATTCACACGGCTAAATTTAATCATAAATTAGGAACACAAATAGGAAAATCAATGACGATGAATTCAACTAATGATTTCCATGTTTATGAATTAGAATGGAATCCAGGAGAATTAATTTGGAAAGTTGATGGTAAACAAGTATTTAACATTGTTTATAATGCCAAATTAAATGATGACGTTCCGTATTGGGAAGCTCATCCATTTGATCAAGAATTTTACTTAATTTTAAATTTAGCCATCGGTGGTGATTGGGGTGGAGCCAAGGGAGTTGATAATAAAGCTTTCCCAACATATTTTCAAATTGACTATGTTAGGTACTATCAAAGAGACTTTGAAAAAGTCGATAAAAAAGCACCAACAAAAGTTGAATATATCTACAAATCAAGATTAGCTAATACCATTCATTGGGATAAAGCGACCGATGATTACGGAGTCTCGCATTATAAAATACTTGTTGATGGTGAAGAATTTGGCCAAGCTAACTTACAACAATTTACTTTTAAAAACTTAGATCCAGGTGACTATATGATTGAAATTATTGCGGTTGATTTTACTGGTAAAGAAAGTGAAATTAGTCCTAAATTTCAATACAAGCAACAATAAAAATAGTAATAAAAAAATAAAATCCGCCACGGCGGATTTTGTTTTTTAATGAATTAAATTATTTTTTAAGTTGTACGGCTACGACAATACTGTTTATTAAGAAAGCCACTAAAGAGAAGACACCAGCTAAGATTAAACTAGTACCAGGGTTTAATTTATTTCCATGAGATTGTGGAATCATAAAGAATAAAACACCAGCAACTAATAATAAAATAGCGCCCAGCATATTTCTAAATTTACCAAGTGGTAATAATGGCAATACTGAACCAGCAACTAATAATATTAAAGCAACTAATCCAACAGTACTAAATTTTAGAGTTTCAAAAGTGAAATCACCAACTTGTTCTTTGACACCAAAAATTGCTTCAAAACCGGTATATCCAGTAATTGTTCTTTCGCCAATAAAAGGTAGATTTACTGTTTGGGAAAGAGCTGGTTCAATAAATAACATTGCGACAGCAGCTATTCCAAATAATAAAGCTAGAAAACTTCCAAATTGTTTAAACATTTTCATAATAAAATTCCTCCTTGTTTTTGCAGTTATAGTTTATCATTAATAGTAATAAAATGCACATATATTCATTAAGGAAAAAGTATCTTTACAATATCAATTAGAAGAATGATGACAATAACAAAAAACTTGTTTTTGATATTGACATATGTTTCGCCCTATGTTAAGATAAGTATGAACAAGATGAAAATTATTCATAGGTGATAGAATATGGCTAAACCTTTTAATCAAAAAGAAATAGAGACCATTCGGAACAATTTGCTTACGGTTGCAAAACAGTATTTTATTCAATATGGACCATTAAAAACAAGAATTGAGGATTTAACATCCGATGTTGGTATTGCAAAAGGGTCTTTTTATCGTTTCTTTTCATCTAAATTCGATTTGTTTTTGGAATTATATAAAATTGAAAGAGAAATTCTTGTTGTCGAACTAAAAAAGAAGTTTTTATATAGAAAAGAAAACATTAACACCTTAATTAAAGAATATTTACATGTGTTATTAAATAAACTTGAATCAAACGATATATTAAATATGGTGTTTAGCGAAGACATAATGTCGGTTCTTTATGAAAAAGGAAGCGCTGAACAATTAAAGGAGTTTAATGAATTGGCCAATAATGAATTAGCTGAAATAATTAGCACATGGGAACAAATAAATACTAATTCAAACAAATCTAATTATGATGCACAAGTAATTGCTGGAATGATTAGGGGAATTAGTTTTCTTAGGTTTCATAAACGATATTTTACTGAAGGGGTTTATGAAAGAGTTATTGATGCCTTAATAGAAAGTATATCTAATAATATCTCGTAATTTATTTTTATTTTTTTAGAATAGCAATGACCAAAAAACAAATTATTTTTAAGTCACGGAGGTAATTAAATGAAAACTAATATCGGAATAATTGGAATAGGAACTTATATTCCAAAAGGAAGAGTAACCGCTAAAGAAATTAGCGATTATACAAAAGGTAGATGGTCGGAAGATGCTGTTATTTCAAAATTAGGTGTGATTGAAAAACCAAGGCCAACTGACGAAGAAGGAAGTATGTTCATGGGAGTTGAAGCGGCTAAAGAAGCATTAATTGATGCCAAATTAGATGCAAAAGATTTAGATTTGATTATTTGGTTTGGAGAGGAATGGAAGGAATATCCACTAGCCACTGCAGCTCTATTTGTGCAAGGCAAACTTGGAGCCACAAACGCTTGGGGTTATGACATGCAAAATCGATGTGCGTCATTTCTTACAGCCTTAAAAATTGCTAAAGATCAAATGATTGCTGATGATTCATTAAATACTGTAATGATAGTTGGGGGATATAGAAATATTGATCTAATTGATTATATGGATCCAAACATGTCATTTATCTACGATGTTTCTGCCGGTGCAGGTGCTTGCATTTTGAAAAAAGGACATAATCGAAACATTATTTTAGAAACTCATCATATAGCTGATGGTACTCTTGCCGAGACATGCGTTGTAGAGATAGGTGGCCAAAAAAATTTAGTTAATAAAGACAATTTGGTTGAAGCATTTAAGTTTCGTATGTTAGATCCAATTCTTATGAAAAATAGACTTGGTGAAGTATCCCTTCCAAATTGGTACAAATGTATTGATGTATCTTTGGAGAAAAGTGGATTTTCTAGGAATGATATCGGCTATTTAGGAATATTACATATGAAACGTTCTGCTCATGAAGCTATTTTAGATGAGTTAAATCTTACCGAAAAAAACACAACATATTTAGAACATTATGGTCATGTGGGACAAATTGACCCTATTTTATCATACCAATTAGGATTAAAAAACAAAAAAATAAAACCAGGAACCGTAGTTTGTTTGCTAGCTGCAGGACTTGGCTATATTTGGAGTTCAACGATTATAAAATGTTAATAAGAAAAGAAAATTAGGAGGTAAAAAAATGAAAAAAAATTTGATGTTCTTATTGGTTTTATTATTTGGATTAGCACTTGCAGGATGTGCTACCAAAGAAGGTGAACATTCACAGGGAGTTTTCAAGGACAAGATTTATGTCGGAAATAGTGCGGGAACATCAGGAACTCTCGCAGCAATCGGTGTACCTTATGTAGCTGGTATGCAAGCGTATTTTAATATGATTAATAGCAAAGGCGGAGTGGATGGGCGAAAAATTGAATTCATTCATATGGATGATGAATGTGATCCTACCAAAGGGAAAGCAGCGCTTATTGAACTAGTTGAAGATAAAAAGGTTTTTGCTATAGTTGGTCACTTTAGCACGCCTATAGTTAGTGCAACCCTTGCCGATCTTAAAGCATATGGTATTCCTGCTGTTTATTTTGCTACCGGAATGAAGTCGCTTTATATGGACAAAGCTAGTGCTGATCATAAGGCTTTATTTCCAGTTCAACCTACATATCGAGCAGAAGGTAAGTTATTAATATCTCGTGTTGTTGGCCAATATAATGCTAAAAAAATCGGTGTAATTTATACTTCAGATGATGCAGGAAACAGCTATATTGAAGGAATTGAAGAACAAGCAAGAGAAATTGGTGGATTAGAATTAGTTAAACAACAAATTCCACCAGCAGCTGTTGACGTAGCAGCAACTGTTACAGCGTTAAAAAACGCAAACGTTGATGTTATTATCGTAGCTGCAATGCAAAATACGTTCCCAAATGTTGCCAAAGAATTAGCAACTCAAGGAAACACCAAACCAGTATTTACGGGTTACCTTAATGCTCAAGTAGTTATTACTCAACAAATCAAAGATTATATTAATGATAAATTTGAAATATTTGCTACAAACTGGGTAATATTAACAGATCCACAATTAAATGCAGATTATGAAACTTGGATTCCAAAAGAATATATTAAAAATTCAAATGGAAATGCTGGTTGGATTGCCGCACATTTCTTTGTTGAAGGATTAAAGAGATTAAAGGGTAAAAACGTAACTTGGGAAAACTATATTGCAGCCATGGAACAAGCACCAATAAAGAACCCATTTGGAGGTTATATTGATTTTTCTGATGGTAAGAGATTAGGAACTACTGAATTTAACCTTGAAAAATTTGCTCCAAATGATCCAAATACTCCATCAGGATGGGTAGTAGTTGACCAAATGCGTTCAATTGATGATTTACTTAATAAAAATAAAAAGTAAACCATAGAAATATGCAGCCATGGATATTAAATTTAAAACGATCGATGATGCATTAAACCTAATTAAAGATAACGATTATATAGTAACAGGACTAGCAGCTTCAGAACCTAGATTATTACTTCAAAATTTACATAAAATTGCAAATAGAATTAATAAAGTGACAATTGCTAATTGTTTGTTTGGTGTTGAAACGGAATTTATGAATAATCCAATTTATGAAGAAAAATTTCATATGGATAGTTGGTTTCATTCGTCAATGATAAGAAGAGCTGTGAACCAAAAAAACATTCATTATGTGCCAAATCATTTACATGTTTGTGCTAAGAAAAAAATATTTCACGCTAGTCCAACAGTTTACGCTGGTGTTTGTAGTATGCCAGACAAACACGGTTATGTTTCATTAGGTTTTAGCAACACTTATGAAATGAGAATTATAGAGCAGGCGAGAACCATAATATTAGAAGCTAATCCTAATATACCGAGGGTACATGGTGATCACTTTTTACATGTTAATCAGGTTGATTGTCTAGTTCGTGCTGATTATGTTCCGCCAGGCGTACCATATTTAGAACCGACAGAAAAGGATATAAAAATCGGTAATTTTATCGCGCAATATATTAATGATGGAGACTGTATTCAACTAGGAATTGGTGGTATTCCTAATGCTGTAGTAAAAGCCTTATTAAATAAAAAGCATTTAGGGGTGCATACTGAAATGATAACACCTGGGATATATAAATTGGTTGAAGCTGGTGCTGTAGACGGGAGTAAAAAACAAGTTCACAAAGGGCAAATTGTAGCCACTATGATTTATGGGGATGAGGCTTTATATAAATTTGTTGATGATAATCCTGCTGTACTTATCTTAGATGGTGCAACAGTAAATGAACCAACCAATATTGCTAAAAATGATAACCAAAAATCTATAAATACAACTATTGAAATAGATTTAACTGGTCAGTGTGCTAGTGAATCTATCGGAGCAAAAATTTATAGTGGAACTGGTGGTCAAGCAGATACAGCAATAGGTGCTCAAAAATCCAAAAATGGAATTTCATTTATTGCATTATATTCCACTGCTTTTGTTAGAAATGAAAACGGAGAGAAAGAAGAAATTTCTAAAATAGTCCCTGTATTAAACCCAGGAGCAGGTGTAACATTATCTAGAAATGATGTTGACATGGTTGTGACTGAGTATGGTATAGTATCTTTAAGAGGAACAAATATTAAAGAAAGGGTGGAAAGATTAATTTCGATAGCTCATCCGAAATTTAGAAAACAATTATATGATGATGCTGTTAAATATAATCTTATAAGGTAAAATGTCTTATTTTGTATATAATAATAAACAAGTATATTACGAACAATTTGGTCAAGGTAAATCAATAATAGTATTAAATGGTTTAATGATGACAACGGCAAGTTGGAATGCTTTTAAAAGTGAGTTATCTAAACAAAATCGTGTTATTTTTGTTGATTTTTTTGACCAAGGACAAACAGATAAATTAGTTGGTGAAAACTATAATCACGATATTCAGATTGAATTGATTCGCGAATTGATGCATCACCTGGAATTAGAAAAAGCAAGTATTACCGGATTATCCTACGGGGCAAATATTGCACTTGGATTTTCTGTTAAATACCCTGATTTGGTTGAAAAGTTAGTAGTTTATTCTGCAGCTAGTTGGACGTCACCGTGGTTAAAAAATTCAGGTGAATCGTGGAATAAAGCAGCGTTAACTAAAGATGGAGAATTATATATGAGTGTAACTTTTGCTAATATCTATAGTCCTAATTTTATGGAAAAAAATATGGAGTGGATGAATAATAGAAAAAATACTGTTATAAACTATTTTAATTCTCCAGGAGTTCTTGAGAGAATGGTTAGGCTAACCAATAGTTCTGAATCATATAATGTTAGAAACAAACTTAAAAACATTAAATCTCCAACTTTAATAATTACAGGTAAGCAAGATTATATTACCTCTGTAGAAGAGGCAAAATATTTAAACGACCACATTCCTAATTCTGATTTAATATTAATTGAGGGAACAGGTCATACGGTGGTTTATGAAAAACCACATCTATTTATTACAACGTTACTGGGTTTTATTAATCAAGAAACTCTAAAATATAATGTTTAAGTAGGGCGATTATGGATTCATTAATACAAATCATATTTAGAAGCATAGAAATGGGCGGTATATATTCCTTGGCCGCTTTTGGCATTACGCTAATTTTTCGTTCGTCTAATATGACAAATTTCGCGCAAGGCAGTATGGCAATGTTTAATGCCTACATTTCTTATATATTAATGAAATCACTTGGTTTTAGTACTCCCTTAGCAGCTTTGTTTGGCGTTATTATAAGTTTGGTTATTGGAGGCGTTAATTATTTAACAATTATTAAAAAAGCCGAAAACGCCTCTTCAGTAGCCAAACAAATAATAACTATGGGGTTAATAATTTTATTAACTGGTTTGGCACCAATAATATTTGGAACAGATCCAGTATATTTTCCTACAATATTACCTAATAAAACTTTTACTGTCTTAGGATCCGCTATTACTTATAATGGTTTATTCAATATAGGGGTTAGTGTAATTTTAGTTACTGTTTTATTTTTACTTTTAAAATACACGAGATTTGGTCTTGGAATTCGGATGACAGCATCGGATAAAGAAACAGCGATGCTGATGGGAGTACGAACAGATATGGTAACATTATTTGCATGGGCTATTGCTGGAGCTTTTGGGCTTATATCAGCAATAATGATTGCTCCAATGTCTGGTGTTCAACCAAATATGATGAATACAATTCAAATTGCGGCATTGATTTCCTGTGTTTTAGGAGGGTTAAATAAATTCTGGGGGCCAATAGTAGCGGCTTATATATTTGCAATTGGCAGAAATGTATTATTACTATATGTGTCTTCTACGTGGGGCGAACAAATTTTATATGTCTTAATTATTCTAATTATTAATTTAAGACCACAAGGCTTATTTGGCAGAAAAGAAATTAAAAAGGTGTAACAATGAAGATTAAACCAAAAATTAAAAAAATATTATCACACCCATTTGCAGATTTTGTATATATCGCTATTTTTTTATTGTTGATTTTATTATTATCATACGTAAAAGTATTTAAGTCATCAACGTTAATCATATTTTATTTTGTCATCATGTATACTATTATTTCCATTGGACTAAATGTGCTGTTAGGATATTCGGGTCTTATATCCTTAGGGACAGCGGGATTTGTAGGATTGGGAGCATATATGACAGGGCTTTTAATGGAAACTTTAAAATTATCATATATAACTACACTATTTTTAAGTATGATTATACCGGTGGTATTGGGGATAATATTAGGTCTTGTAACTTTGAGAATGGATGGAATATTTCTGGCGATTGCAACTCTTGGAATAGCTGAAATATTTAGAAAAACATTTGAAGAATTTATTAATTTTACTGGTGGATTTAGTGGGCTAAGAATTTCACGAAAAATAACAATATTTTATGCCGTTCCTCTTGATAGATATAGCAAGTATCTTTTAGCTGTTTTCATATTGCTGTTGATAATGATGCTCATTTATAATTTAGTAAATAGTAAAATTGGTAGAGCATTTTTAACAATGAAAATCAGTGAGCCAGCGGCAAGAGCGATGGGAATAAATATATTTAAATATAGATTATATGCATTTGCTTTATCGACAGCTTTAGCTTCATTAGGTGGATTTTTATATATGACCTTCTTAGAGTATAATTCTCCTGAACCTTGGAATCTAAACATGTCCTTAACTATATTGACTATAGTTGTAATAGGTGGATTAAAATCATTACGCGGTACCTTTTTTGGTGCTTTAATTATTTATGGTATACCAGAATTGATATTAAAAAAGATTCCAGTAATAGGCCAAAAAGCAGGAGTTGCGTATACATTTAGTGGTTTATTAATTATAATCATTTTATTGTTTTATCCTAAAGGTGTAGTTAATATACCATCATCTATCAGGGAAATAATTAAAAAAATTAAAGCGAAAAGGAATAATCATGAAAATCAATTGGATCAACAAAATTAAAAATAGAAAAAAAGAAGACGAACAAATTATATTGGCGGAAGACACATGTCTTAGTGTTAGAAATGTGTCGATGTCTTTTTCGGGTTTAAAAGTTGTAACTGATGTGTCTTTTGATATCAAAGAAGGTGAAATATTTGGACTTATTGGCCCGAATGGTGCAGGAAAAACGACACTATTTAATTGTATCACCCAATTTTATAAACCTGATAATGGCTCGATTTTTTTTAGAAATAATAAAAATGAAACTATAAATCTAATTAATTTTCCTACACATAAAATTATACGACATGGTTTAGTAAGAACTTTCCAAAATGTCGAATTGATTGGTGATTTATCAGTAATTGAAAATGTAATGGTTGGGGCACATATTAAATACAAGTATGATTTTTGGGGTTGTCTTTTTGGTTTTTCTGGCGCAAAAAAAGAAGAAAAACGTATTGAAGAAGAGGCCGAAGGAGTCTTAAAATTTATCGGATTAGATGATATCAAAAATCAACCTGTAAGTTCACAACCTTATGGTATACTTAAAAAAATAGAACTAGCGAGAGCTTTAATGTGTGATCCAAAATTAATTATATTGGATGAACCTGCTGCGGGTATGAATGAAGCTGAAACTAGGGAACTAATGAATATGATTAAAATCATAAGAGATGAATATAAAACGACGATTTTACTAGTTGAGCATGATATGAAATTAGTTATGGGTATTTGTGATAGAATATGCGCTATTTCATTTGGCGAAGTGATAGCTATCGGGACACCTTCACAAATTAAAAATAACATAAAAGTTCAAGAAGCTTATTTAGGGGTTACAAAATGAAAAAAAAGGATAAAGAAATAATAGAATATTCTGATAAAGAATACTTGAAAATTGTTAATTTAAACGTTTTTTATGGTAACATTCATGCAATTAAAGATGTTAGTTTTAATGTTGAAAAAGGCTCTATAACAACATTACTAGGTGCTAATGGTGCAGGGAAAACATCAGTTATTAAAACTATATCCGGCTTAAACAAAAAAATATCGGGGGCTATCTATTTTGAGGGGGAAAATATAATAAAAGAACATCCGGAAAAAATAGTTAAACGAGGAATAATTCACTGTCCTGAAGGGCGAAGAATATTTAGAGATTTAACGGTAAAAGAAAATTTATCTGCCGGTGGATATTCAGTAAGAGACCATAAAGAATTCAACGAGAATTTAGAATTTGTGTATTCATGCTTTCCAATTTTAAAAGAACGTGAGAGGCAACAAGCTTCAACTTTATCTGGGGGCGAATTACAAATGCTCGCAATTGGAAGATCACTAATGGCAAGCCCCAAACTTTTAATGCTTGATGAGCCATCATTAGGGCTAGCCCCACTTATAATTGAACAAATATTTGAAATAATTAAACATATAAATCAGAAGGGCGTAACTATATTAATAGTTGAACAAAACGCCCGCCAAAGTTTAGAAATATCTGATTTTGGATATTTATTTGAAGTTGGAAGAATGGTTTTAGGCGATACCAGTGAAAAATTGTTAAAAGACAATAAATTAATATCAACGTATTTAGGAGGATCAAATGATGAATAAAAAAATAGGAGTAATTGGGCTTGGCACGATGGGAACTGGAATAGTTCAAGTATTTTTATCTTCTGGGTATCAGGTTTTGGCATATGACTTAGATGAGAAGAATATGAAAAATTGTGCGACAACATTAGAAAATAGATTTCAAAAAGATGTTTTAAAAGAAAGAATATCTTTGCAAGATAAAGAAACATTTTTAAACAATTTAAAATTTACTTCTAGTTTAAATGATTTTCATAATCTAGATTTTGTAATTGAATCAGTTATAGAAAATATTGATGTTAAGAAAAATATTTTTGCTAAACTTGACGAAATTTGTAAAGAAGGGACTATTTTTGGATCTAATACATCGTCACTTTCTATTAAAGCATTACAAGAAGGTGTAAAACATACTGTAGTAGGGATTCATTTTTTTAATCCGCCATATATTATGAAATTAATTGAGCTTGTTAAAATTAAAACTACCCCGGAAAATGATTTTAAAAAAGTATATGATTTAACTATAAGTTTAAATAAAAGTCCAGTAGTGGTTAATGATTCTCCAGGATTTGTCGTAAATCGAATTTTAATTCCAATGATAAATGAAGCAATTCATATTTTAGATGAAGAAATAGCTACTGCCGAAGATATAGATAAATGTATGAATTTAGGCGCTAATCATCCGATTGGACCGCTAAAATTAGCTGATTTAATCGGAAATGATATTGTTTTAAATATTTTAAATTCATTATATAAGGATTTAAATGATGAAAAATATAAGCCTTCAAAATTATTAGAAAGAATGGTTAAAGAAAATAAATTAGGTGTAAAAACTAAAAAAGGATTTTACGACTATAATTAAATATCATAAAATATGAAATAAAAAAACCACACTTCGGAAAGTGTGGTTTTAATTTTCATTACAAATTATTTTTGTAGATGTAATACGGCTAACGCACCATCTACTAGGAAGGCAACTAATGAGAAGACACCAGCTAAAATTAAGCTTGTAGCAGGTTTAAATCCATCACCATGGCCACCAGGGATTACAAAGAATAAGATACCAGCAACTAATAATACTCCTGCGCCAACTAAGAATCTTAGTTTTTCAGGAACCATTGGTACAAGTGGAACAGCAGCACCAACAACTAATAAAATTAGTGCGACAATACCAACACCACTAGCTTTTAGAGCTTGTACACCAAATTGGTTTTCTTTAGTTCCAAAAATTGCTTCAAAACCTGTGAATCCTTCAACTCTGTTACCGAAAACCTCACCGATTAAAATAGCTGGTTCAATAAATAGCATTACTAGTGCTAATACTGCAAATAATAACGCTACAAATCCCCCATATTTTTTAAATAGCTTCATAATAAAAATTCCTCCTTTGCTATTTTGTCCATATTTATTGTAACATGAATTTCTATTAAATGTTATTTGAAATTAAATATCATTTTTTAGGTTTATTTCTTAAATGTGGGAATAGGATAACGTCACGAACACTCTTAGTATTAGTCAGTAGCATTACTAAGCGGTCAATCCCAATTCCCAAACCACCAGTAGGTGGTAGTCCGTATTCTAATGCTTCAATGAAATCATAATCCATTTCATTAGCTTCAACATTACCTTTTTCACGTTCAATTAATTGAGCTTCAAATCTTTCTTTTTGATCAATTGGATCATTTAACTCACTATACGCGTTAGCGTATTCTGAACCAAGAATAAATAGTTCAAAACGCTCAGTGAAATTAGGGTTATCTTCATATTTTTTAGCCAGCGGACTAATTTCAATTGGATATTCATAAACGAATGTTGGTTGAACGATTGTTGGTTCAACAAATAAATCAAAGAACTCAGCGATAATGTGACCAACAGTATAGTGTTTTTCAACCTCAATACCATGTTTCTTTGCTAATTTAGTTGCTTCTTCCAAAGTCATTTCTTTTGAAAAATCTAATCCTGATTTTTCTTTAATAGCATCAACCATAGTAATACGTTTAAATGGTTTTTCAAAACTAATGATATGTTCATCAACTTCAATATCAGTTGTACCTAAGGTTTCTAAAGCGACTGATTTCAAACAATCTTCAATTAAATCCATCATTACTTCCATATCAGCATACGCTAAATATGCTTCAACGGTTGTAAATTCTGGATTATGAGTTGAGTCCATTCCTTCATTTCTAAATAGCCTTCCGATTTCATAAACAGCTTCCATTCCACCAACAATTAATTTTTTAAGTGGGATTTCAGTAGCGATTCTTAAATAGAAAGGCATGTCTAAAGTGTTATGATGAGTAATGAATGGTCTGGCGTTAGCTCCACCTAAAATTGGTTGTAAGACCGGTGTTTCTACTTCAATAAATCCATGAGAGTCGAAGAAGTGTTGAAAAGCACGAATAATTTTCGGTCTTAAATAAGCCACGCGGCGAGCCTCTTCATTAGTAATTAAATCAAGATATCTTTTTCTTCTAGTTTCTTCAATATCTTGAAGACCATGATATTTCTCAGGTAGTGGCTTTAAAGCTTTTGATAAATGGGTATATTGAGTAACATGAACGGTTAGTTCTCCAGTATTAGTTCTAAATAAAAAACCTTCAACACCAATAATGTCTCCTAAATCTGATAATTTCCAAACTTTAGCTTCAAGTTCAGTAATTGAATCAGTTCTAACATAAATTTGAATTCGTCCATTGCGATCTTGAAGATGCATAAAACCAGCTTTACCTTGGCCACGTTTTAAAACGATTCTTCCAGCAATCCGAATATTAATATTTAAATCAGCTAATTCCTCTTTAGATTTGTCACCAAAAGCTCTAAAAATTTCATCTGAATGAGTCGTAACATCATAGCGATGACCAAAAGGACAAACTCCTAGTTCTTCAAGTTCTTTAACTTTATTACGTCTGACAATTTCTTGATCAGTTAAATTTATTGGCATATTAAAACCTCTTTTCCTCTTTTAAAATAATAAACATCTCTTCCTTTTCAGAAAGAGATAATACTTTAATCTCCCTAGTTTTAGAACCTAAAGAGACGGTAAGGATATCTCCTATATCAACAGAAGAAGATGGCTTTGCCACCTTCCCATTGATTAAAACTAAATCGTTATCAGCCGCTTCCTTGGCGACCGTACGACGTTTAATTAGTCTTGATAATTTTAAAAACTTGTCTAATCTCATTAATCTTTTTTATCTTCAGTTGTCTCTTCGTTTTTAGCATCTTCAACTTTAGTTTCAACGGATTCTTCAACATTGGCTGGTTCTTGGGCACTTAATTCTAACGCTTTTTGTTCATCATCATAGTGTTTTAAACCACCAGTTTCTTTAATTTCTTGAATGTCGTTGTAGTTTAATGTTTCAACAAGTAATAAATACTTAGCAATGTTATCTAATAAATCACGGTTTTCTGAAATAACTTCGGTTGCTTGTTTGTGACAAGACTCGATAATCTTTCTAACTTCTTGGTCAATTTCATGAGCCACTTTATCACTAAAGTTTTTCTCTTTTAAGTAGTCTCTTCCAAGGAAGACACTACCTGATTGTTGTTCATATTGAATTGGACCTAAATCACTCATACCATACTCAGTAACCATAGCTCTTGCGATTCTAGTTGCATTTTGGAAGTCATTATAAGCACCATTAGTTACAGTATCAAAGACAATCTCTTCAGCTACTCTACCACCTAAGAAGCTAGTAATAGTGGCTAGTAATTGATCTTTCGTGTTAAGGAATGTTTCTTCCTTTGGTACCATTAAGTTATAACCACCGGCACGACCGCGAGGAATGATAGTTACTTTTTGAACAACATTAGCGTGTTCAACAAGTAAACCAATTACAGCGTGTCCAGCTTCGTGGTAAGCAACAATCCGACGTTCTTGTTCGTTATATTTTCTTGAAGTTTTAGCAGGTCCCATTAAAACGCGGTCAATACCTTCATCAATATCTTTAAGTGAAATGACTTTTCGATTATTTCTTGCCGCTAGTAAAGCCGCTTCATTAAGCAAGTTTTCTAGGTCAGCACCGCTAAATCCTGGAGTCCGATGGGCGACAGATTTTAAGTTAACGTTTGGTTCTAACTTTTTATTTCTAGCATGAACCGCAAGGATTTGAGCGCGAGCTCTAACATCAGGAAGATGCATAGTGATTTGTCTATCAAATCTTCCTGGACGAAGAAGTGCTGGGTCTAATACGTCAGGGCGGTTAGTTGCCGCGATAACGATGATTCCTAAGTTAGGATTAAATCCATCCATTTCAACAAGTAGTTGGTTTAATGTTTGTTCACGTTCATCGTGACCGCCACCTAAACCAGCTCCACGCTGTCTACCAACGGCGTCAATTTCATCAATAAAGATAATACAAGGGGCATTTTGAGTCGCGACTTTAAATAAATCTCTTACTCTTGAAGCACCAACCCCAACAAACATTTCTACGAAATCAGAACCACTAATAGTAAAGAATGGAACGCTAGCTTCACCAGCAACGGCTTTAGCAATTAGTGTTTTACCAGTACCAGGAGGTCCAACTAATAGGACTCCTTTTGGAATTCTTGCCCCAATTTCTTGATATTTTTTAGGGTTTTTAAGGAAGTCAACGACTTCCGCTAATTCAACTTTTTCTTCATCAGCACCAGCAACATCATCAAATGAGACAGTTCTCTTTCTTGCAACTCGAGCCCGACTTTTAGCAAAGTCAAAGGCTTTGTTGTTTTGGCTGGCAGCATTACGCCATACCAAAAATAACATTAATCCAATGGCAATCCATGGTAATAAGTTTAAAAGAACGGTCCAGAAAGTAACACCACTATACGGAATTATTCCTGAAAACTTAATTTCACTTACAGTATTAGCGTTATTGTGGATTCCAATCTTATCAACAAGTCTATCTTTTAAGACTTCTGAAACCCCACCAACAACAATAAAGGAAGCTCCTTTATGAAAATCTTTATAAGCGTAATCTTTGTGGAATCTACCAGTAATGGTAAAACCATTAGCTTCGTACCCACTAACTGGCGTAATTTGAATTTCAGCGATTTTACTTGGATCCTCAAAATTATTAGTTCCATCAACAATTAATGCGTCTAATTCAAAATAGCTAATTTCAGCAACTTTTGGTTTTAAGGCATCACGAATAAATAAGAAAATCCCAATGAAAAGTAAAATCATTAAAATGATTACTAAAAAATCGGGTTTTCTCTGTGGCGTTTGTGGCTTATCTTGTTTCTGCATAATTCACCTCATTTTTCATACGCGGCTGGTTTTAATACACCAACATATGGAAGATTACGATATTTTTCATTATAATCGAGTCCATATCCAACTACGAATTCATTTGGAACGCTAGTTCCAATATATTCTGGATTACACTCCATTAATCTTCCTGCTGGTTTATCTAGTAAAGTGACTATCTTTACTGATTTGGCACCGCGATGTAGTAGTAGTCTTTTAATAGTTGTTATTGTAGTTCCGGTATCAACGATGTCTTCAGCAATTAAAACATCTCTACCCTCAACTGATTGGTTTAAGTCTAAACGAATCTTGACATCTCCAGTAGTTCTAGTTCCATCGTAACTACTTACTGCTAAATAGTCAACCTCTAACATTAAATCTATCTGTCTAATTAAATCAGCCATAAAAGGGTTACATCCCTTTAATAAGCCGACAACCACTAAATCTTTACCTTGATAATCTTTAGTGATTTCTTTTCCTAGACGTTTAATAATTTCTTTGATTTCATTTTCTGAAAGTAGTACTTTTAAAATATCATTTCTCATTTTCTTTACCCCCGTAAAAAGTTATATATATTGATTTGCCAGTCCCCAAATTCTGGTTGATGTAATGGTTTGGAATCCATAAGATTCGATCTTGATTATCGGTAATAATCCAAAGGTTTTGTCTTTCTTCCATTGGAATTTTTTCATCAATTAAGAATTTCTTCAATTTTTTTCGGCCATAGTCATATTCTAAGACATCACCGTCTAATCGATTTCGAGCCCAAAGTGGAAACTCGATATCATCATAAGAAATTTTAACTTGAAGTGATTCGGTGTTAATTTTCTTACTTGAATAAGAAAACTCATCAATGTGAACTTTACTTTTTTGATCAGCTTCTTTAAGTTTAATTTTTCTAAAGTAAAATTCAGCTGATGGTTTAATTTCCGCCTTTTCATAAAACTTAACTAATTGTAACTGATTTGATAGTGTTACAGTTTGGTTAGGTTTTTTAGAAAGAAGAACGGTTCTAATTCTTTCAACCAAGCGGTAATTAATATTTACTTTATTCTTTTCAAGAAAATAAGCAATAATATCATCTTGAACCGCTTGAGAGAATAATTTGAATTTAGGAATATTAATGCTATCTTGATCTTCCATAAAGTCAATTGTCTTAGCTCTAATTGCATCGTATGCCGCAATTAATTGGTGATTATATTGTTTTATTACTTGCAATAAATTAGGATTTTCTTGCTTCATAATTGGAACTAAGGTTAATCGGTAACGATTACGTAAATATTCAGCCGTATAATTACTTTCGTCATCCATATAAGGAACATTATGCCGTTTAGCATAGTCAATTAATGATTCTTTATCGTGATAAAGAAAAGGTTTAACATAAACATAATTACCAATTTCAGTAATTTGTCTCATCCCAGCATAACCTAATAAATTGGATCCTCTAGTTAAATTCATTAAAACATTTTCTAATAAATCGTCTAAATGATGGGCTGTAAAAATATAAGGCGTATTAAGTCTTGAGGCTACCTCTTCTAGATGACGATGTCTTAAAATTCTTGCTCGATTTTGAAAATCAGAAGAATTAACGGTCAGTCTATAATAATTATATTGAATATGGAATTGATCACAATAATCTTGAACCATTTTAGCTTCTTTATCTGAAATTATTCGTTTTTGGTGGTTAAAATGTACGACGACAACCTTTAATCGTAAACGGCGTAAAAAATCCAACATAACCATTGAGTCAACGCCACCGCTTACTGATAACACTAAAGGCTTCGTTAAATCTATATCAATTTCTTGTTGAAATTGTCTAGAAAATTTGCGCATTATATCACCTTGTCTTTCCTAATAATTATAACATATTATAATTAAAGATGTGTATATAAAGACAAGAGTTATCAATAAGGAAAGATATAAAAAAAGTAATTCAACCTTTATTAAAGAGGAAGAATTACTTTTTAATCTCATTATTTTTCTAAAAATTGTTTTAAAAAGGCTTTAGTTTTTTCTGATTTAGGTTTTTTCATAATCTCTTTAGGGGTGCTAATTTCTTCAATATTACCATCAGCAATAAAAACAATTCTATCAGAAATTTGTAATACAAATGATAACTCATGACTGACAATAACCATTGTCATTCCTTTTTTAGCAAGGTTTGACATAACTTGCAATACTTCATGTGTCATCTCGGGATCTAAGGCACTAGTTGGTTCATCAAATAACATTATTTCAGGATCCATCATCAGTGCTCTGGCAATTGCGACTCTTTGTTTTTGGCCACCCGATAAAACTTCAACCCTAGTATTAGCAAACTCTTGCATATTAACTTCCTTTAAAAGATTTATTCCTTTTAGGGTAGCATCATCTTTAGACATTTTTAATAATTTTATTGGTGCTAAAATCAAATTTTGCATTACCGTTTTTTGATTAAATAAATTAAAGTTTTGAAAGACCATTCCCATCCGCATCCTTAACTTATTTAAATCAGTATTTGGATCAATTAAGTTTTCTCCTTCAAATATAATGTCACCAGAGTCTGGTTCATTTAATAAATTCAGACAACGAAGAAGCGTGGTCTTTCCACCCCCTGAAGGGCCAATAATACTTACAACTTCACCTTGGTATACATCTAAGGAAACTCCGTTTAAAACTTTGTTATCAGCAAAACTTTTATGTAAGTTTTTTACTTCCATTATTTTATTCAATGACAAGCCCTCCTTTAGATCTTTTCTTTTCTAGATACTTAATTAATTGTGATGTTGCCACCGTTAAAACTAAGTAAACTAAGGCGACAATTACGAAAGCTTCAACCTTCCGATAATTGCTAGAAGAAGCGGCATTTCCGGCATTGAAGAGATCCATCACTCCAATGGCAAACAGAACGGATGAATCTTTAAGATTTACTATAAATTCGTTACCTATAGAAGGAAGGGAATTTTTTATAGCTTGAGGATAAATAATATAAAGTTTTGCTTGTAAATTTGAAAAGCCTAAGCTTCTGGCTGCTTCTTGTTGACCTGGGTCAATCGCATTAATGCCGCTTCTAATAATTTCTGCAATATAAGCAGCCGTATTAAACGTAATAATAAGTAGTCCAGCTACTAAAGGAGTCCAAATCTTATCACTAATATGTGGTGCCACACTATAGTAGATAATGATTGCTTGAACGATCATTGGTGTTCCTCTAACAACCGCAATATAAGCGCTAGCAAAATAATTGCCGATTTTCTTGAATACTTTTTTGGCAGTGTTATCTCGCTTTTTATCAATCTTTAAGGTTTTTAAATATAAGAAAATAAACGAAATTAAAAAACCGCCAATCGTACCAACAATTGCTAGTAATAAAGTAATTCCAAGTCCTCTTAAAAGAACTTCGTGATATGTATAAACTAAATACCAAAGAGTTTTTAAAAACTCATTTTGGTTTGGTAATTCCATTAAAAACATTAACCTTGTCTTTCGATAGCTGCGTTCATCATTCGTTCACGTTCAGCTTGACTAATACCCGCTAAAATTTCGTCTACACGTCTTTTTAATTCAGTATTATTTAAAGTCATCCCGATACTAACTATTACTAATTGAGTATCAATATTGAATCCCTCTCCTGCGGCAAAACGGATGTATGTTAATTCTTCATTAAATCTTACCATACTTTCAGCTACTGGTAATTCAGCAATTACAATATCAGTAGTCTTATTTTTAACGGCAAGAAGTAACGCTGTATAATCTTCAAGTGATGTTTGAGCAACAGCACCTGGAAGTTGTTCGACTAATCCTTCGTAAATAGTACCTAATTGAGCGACCGCTTTAGCCCCATTGAAATCATTTAGAGTCTTGTTTTTCCCATTGAAACTAGAATCTTTTCTTAAAACGATTACTGGTTCGGCACGGTAATATTCGTTAGTGAATAATAAAGTTTTCGAACGTTCAGGTGTTGGTGTCATACCAGCAAGTAATAAATGAATTTGTCCTGATTGAACTGCTGGTGGTAGTCCGTCCCAACCAATCGCTTTTATTACTAATTTTTTACCTAATCCAGCGGCAATTAATTTAGCGATTTGAACATCATAGCCATCAGCATAATCATTACGACCATGAATTGGATGAGTAAAATCAGTACTTACAGAAGTTGACCAGTTGTACGGAGCGTAATCAGCTTCCATACCAATAATAATGGTGTCTTCTTTGTCAAAATCATATGGTTGTTGACCACCACATGCCACTAAAGTTGTTGCACTTAGTACAACTAATAAAAATAAAAACAATTTGCGCATTTCCTTATGCCCCTTTCTAATTAAATAAAAAAGCATCCGGAGATGCTACATAACTAGAAAGTCATTTGCAAGCTCCTCTACATTTCAATGTAGGAGTGTTACAAGTATTTCTCGTAACCCCATAATAATTTTGTGCCCAAAACTATTATTCGGCGATGGTTGCCTTTCATACTTGTCATTGTCTGCCGACTCAAAGTATTACTAATCTGCATCGCTACCTCTATCTAATGCTTTTTTAATTTATAAATATATTAGCAGTATTTTTTAAAATAGTCAAACGATATAAATTTTTAAAAATCAATTAAAGATGTGTTTTTATAATTTTTTCAAAAATATTGGCCATTTTAACCATTCCGTAATCATTTGGATGAAGCCCATCACCTGTGATTTCTAAATCATCACACAATTCTTGGTATACATCAACGAAAATGAGATCTTTAATCGTATCTTTTAAGTAATTAAAATACGCATCATATTTTTCTCTTTTTAATTGTCTTTCTTTTTCTAAATGGTCTTTAAAATATGGTATCCGATTAGTAATGATTATTTTAGTATGTGGTTGATATTGTTTAAAAGTTTTAATAAATAACTCTAATCTTTCTAAAATAGAATCATCATAAGCATTAGCTTCACTATCAATTATGAATAAATCAACGTTTCTTTTCCCCAAAATTTGGGCAATTTCTTTTTCATTATGAGCATTACCATTAAAACCATAATTTAAGATTTCAACATTTAAACGTCTTGATAAAATGTTAGAATAACTCATTCCTGGTCTACTAGCACAGGCTCCGTGTAAAATGGAAGTGCCATACATCATAATTTTCTTTTTATTTTCTTGTAATGGGAGAACAGCACTATTATCTTCAAAGGAAAGAGTTAACTCTTCAACCGCGACAAAAAGCGGTAAATTCAAAATGAATTTTCTCATCTCATTAGTTTCAAATTCAACTAATAGTGTGTCGTAACTAGTTTGATTAATTTCTGGTCGACTCACTCCACAAAAAACATATTGATTTGATTTGTTATCAAAAACATATAAATCAACTCCCATTTGACCAATTGGTGATGAGTTGGTCATGCTAAATATTTTATTAAATTTGATTGACAACTCAATCCATTTTGAATTAGTCGCAAAATGAGCTTGAATTCCCGATGATTCTTTAGCAAGTTCGTAAACTCGAGGAGATACGACTTTAATCATATTTAATTCGTTATCGGAAAAGCGTTTAAATCCAGGCTCGGCTAAAGCGGTTGACCCATATAAAGCAAAGTGATGATTATCTTTTAAATTTATTTTTTTCATAATTTATATCTCCTAATCAAATTCTGTAGAGCATCAATTCTTTTTAATACATTATTAGTATATCAAAAATTGTTTCTTGTAGTAAGTGGCGATAGCATGTTATTATTAAAAATACATTAATAACGGATTTGTAGGGAAGAAATTATAGAATATAAACTCTAAAAATAGTATAATAATAAGTGGATTATTACCTAAGGGGGAATATGTGATGTATATACTTGCTAGCGCATCGCCACGGAGAAAAGAAATATTAGAAAAAGCCAATCAAAAATTTGAAATAATAACATCAAACTATGTTGAATCCAACTTAGGAATTGATGATCCATATAAATTAGTTGAAGAATTAGCATATGGTAAAGCTTTAGAAGTTGCTAAAAAACATCCGAATCGTATCATCATCGGGGCTGATACGATTGTCGTAGTTGAAGGGGAAGTTATTGGTAAACCTAAAGATTTTAATGATGCTTTTAAAATACTTAAAAAACTTTCTAATCATTATCAAGAAGTAGTTACTGGTGTTGCCCTTATTTATAATGATAAAGTTCATAAATTTCATGCGGTAAGTGAAGTTATTTTTAGAGAATTAAACGATCAAGAAATCATTGATTATATTAATACAGGGGAACCATATGATAAAGCTGGAGCTTATGCAATTCAAGGCAAAGCTAATGATTTTGTAACAAGCTTTAACGGGGAAATTGAAAATATTATGGGGTTTCCAATTAAAAGATTTTTAAAAGAAGTTAAAAAATTTAAAGAGGAAATTAATGTTTAAAATTGGCGATATCGAAATAAAAAATAAATTAGTCTTAGCACCGATGGCTGGTGTTTCTAATATTGCATATAGAAAGATTTGTAAAGAAATGGGTGCTGGTTTAGTTGTCGGGGAAATGGTATCGGATTATGCATTGCATTATGAAAATAAAAAGACTATTAAACTATTAACAATAGATCCGGATGAATCACCAATTAGTCAACAAATATTTGGTAGTAATCTAGAATATTTAGTGAAGGCCGCAAAATATTTAGATGAATATACGGCATGTGATATTATCGATATTAACATGGGCTGCCCAGTTCCTAAAGTGGCACTTAGATCACAAGCAGGAGCGGCATTATTAAAACATCCTGAAAAGATATATGACATTGTGAAATCGGTTAAAGAAGCCGTTAAAAAGCCAGTTACCGTTAAAATTAGAAGTGGTTGGGATTACAACTCAATTAACGCGGTTGAAGTCGCAAAGATGATTGAAAAGGCTGGCGCTGATGGCATAACAATTCACGCGAGAACTCGTAGTCAAGGTTACTCAGGAACAGCCGATTGGAGTATCATCAAACAAGTCAAAGAGGCAGTATCAATACCAGTAATTGGCAATGGTGATGTTACTAGTGGTTTATTAGCTAAAAAAATGTTAGATGAAACCGGATGTGACGCGGTGATGATTGGGCGAGCAGCGATGGGGAACCCATGGATTTTTAGGGAAATTAATCATTTCCTAAAAACCAATGAAGAATTGCCAAGACCATCATTTCAAGAAATGATTGAAGTAATTGAGCGTCATATAAACTCATTGATGGAGTTGAAAGGTGAAAAAATTGCCATCCTTGAAATGAGAGGATTTGGTTCTGATTATTTAGGAGGGCTTCCTAATAATTCTTATGCTAGAAAAAAATTAGCTAAAGCAACAACTAAAGATGAATATTTAAATATTATAAAAGAATATCTAAATTCACTAGAGAATAATTAATAAAAGAGGTGTTACCAGTGAAAAGATTTAACGAAAAAATATCAAGAAAAAATACTAATTGTGTGAAATGGAATATGGTAGATGATGATGTATTATCTTTTTCAATTGCTGACAGTGATTATCCAACATCAGAAGAAATTGTTAAGTGTTTAACGGATCGAGTTAATCACCCCGTATACGGATATACATTTCCAGATCCAATGTATTATGAAAGTATTATTAACTGGACTAAAAGAAGGTATGGCTATGAAATTACTAAAAGTAATATCATTCCTACTAATGGTGTAGTAACGTCATTATACTACGCGATTAACTTTTTAAAAGATAAAACAGAAGGTATTATTGTGCAAACTCCAGTTTATAATCCGTTTTATTCAGTGATTCAAGATAATGGAAAAAAGATTGTTGAAAATAAACTAATTAAAAACGACAATTTTTATACAATGAATTTTCAAGAATTAGATAAACAATTAGAAACTAATAAGATATTAATATTGTGTAATCCTCAAAACCCTACTGGTAGAGTCTTTACTTATGATGAAATAAAAGAAGTTGTTAGACTTGCGAAAAAACATAACGCTTATATTTTATCCGATGAAATTCATTGCGATGTGATCTTAGAAGGTCATAAATTTACATCAGTTAATAAATTTGCTAGTGAATATAAAAATATGATTGTCTTCACATCAATTTCTAAATCATTTGGATTAGCCGGATTAAAAACATCTAATGTTATTATTAAAGATGAAAAATTAGCTGACGAGTTTAGAGCCTTTCTAGCAACAAAATATATTGGTAGCGGTAATATCTTTGGCCTTGTTGCCGTTAAAGCCGCATATAACCATTCAGAAGCATGGTTAGATAAACAAAATAAACATTTAACTAATAATTTTAAATTATTAAAAAAATATTTAAATGAAAAACATCCTGAAGTTGGAGTTACTAAAACTGAAGGAACATTTCTCGCATGGTTAGATTTAAGTTTTCTTGGAATGCCATGTGAAGTAATGCAACAAGAATTATTAAAATTTGGAATTTCGATTAACGAAGGTAAAAGATATTCTGAAGATTGCAAAGGATATATTAGGTTCAACTTCGCTTGTTCAGAAGAACAAATGCTTGCGGGTTTAGAAATCTTATCTAAATTTATTAATGCTAATACAAAATAATAAAAACCACCACGTATCGTGGATACCAAAAAGTTATATATTTTGATATTCTAAACATGGGAGGTATGCTTATGGATAATATAAAAATTGGGAATTTTATTCGCGAGTGTCGAAAAAATAAACAAATGACCCAGCAACAATTAGCCGATAAGATATTTGTTGAAGCAAAAACAATATCAAAATGGGAAACTGGTAAAGGTCTACCAGACGTTTCCATTATGAAATTGTTATGTAAAGAGCTTGATATTACCATTAATGAATTATTTTTAGGTGAACACATTAGTGATGATTCTAAAACTGAAGAACTTGAAAAATTAATCATCCAAGCTTATGAAAAAGAAGCAAAAACAAATAAAAAGAATGTTATAGGGGAAATATTAATTGGTATATCACTAATATTATTTTTATTGTTAGTTGTTATTGTGGCTTATGTTGATATGAAAGGTTATTTAAAAAATATTATCATTATTGCTGTATTAATCTTTTTTCTTCTAGGAGGAGCGGGAATAGTGATTTTAGATGCTAATATTGGATATTATGAATGCGCCTCTTGCCACGAAAGATTTGTACCAACAATGAAAGAATATGTGTGGGCACTACATACTCCAACTAAAAGAAAACTTGTTTGCCCAAAATGTGGCGAGAAAACATGGTGTTCGAAAAAGTTATCTCAAAATAAAAAAAGTAACATAAAATAGTTAGAATGAAA
>JAAYXR010000044.1 GCA_012515785.1 Acholeplasmataceae bacterium
ACCAGTGTTAAATTTGGTGGTACGCTTAAGAATTTGAATAATTTTGCATTCAAGAATTGTAAAGGTTTGACTGATATTGAATTTGAACAAAATAATTTGTTAACTACAATTGGATATCAAGCCTTCATGTCATGTACAAACTTACAAACAGTAACTTTCGATCGAAATTCACAACTTACATCTATAGGTGGGGATGCATTTTATGGTTGTTCTAGTTTAGCAAATGTTGTTGATATTCCTAATGCGACAAAATATATTAACACTCAAGCCTTTTATGATTGTGGTAGTTTAAATAACATAGACTTTGGAACAGCAAGTTCACTTGAATCTATTGGTACTTTCGCATTTTATAATTGTATTGGTTTAATCGATGCACTTGTACTTCCAAATTCACTTAAGACAATTGATACAAGCGCATTCCAAAATTGTACCGGAATTGTTTCAATTGCATTTGACGACAATTGTAAACTAGAATCGATTGGACAAGAAGCATTCCGCGGTTGTAACTTATTACAACAAGTAACATTTGCTGATAGCCCTAACTTTGAAACTATCTTTGATTTCGCATTTAGAGATTGTATTGGATTAACTACTCTTCAGTTTAATGGATCTACTGTTAAAGATATTACATTTGGAGATAGTTCCTTTGAAGATTGTGAATTACTACAAAATGTAATTTTACCAGAATCATTACAAATAATTGGATCGGCAGCGTTTAGAGGTTGCGAGATATTAGAAGTTATTAAAATTCCGGCATCAGTAGTTCAAATTAATGGCGATGCCTTTATGTACTGTTATCAACTTGGCGCAGTAACATTTGAGGGAGGTTCTATCTTAAAATATATTGGTGGTTGGGCGTTTGCGTATTGTTCTTTAATTACCGAACTTGAAATTCCAAGTTCAGTTAATAGTATTGGAGGCCGCGCCTTTATTGGTTGTAGCGGTTTAACTAAACTTACTATTCCAATTGTTGGAGCTACTCATAGTCCATCAATTGCTGAACAAGGTAGATTCGGTATTATCTTTGGCGATGAAGATTATCCTGGATCTTACAATGCACCTGATAGCAGCGGTACTACTTGGAAAATACCAGAATCATTAACAGAAGTAACAATAAACGCTTATACCAATTCTGATACGAAAATCGCTGTTGGAGCCTTTATGAATTGTACAAGTATTACAACATTAAAAATCAAATGTAACGTAAATACTTTCGATAATCCACGCATTATAGAAATTGGCGAACAAGCGTTAAGAGGATGTCATGGTCTTGTTGATTTAGAACTACCATTCACCGGCAGGAATATTACAACTACAGATGGATATGAATCAAAATTTGGTTATATCTTTGGTAGTGCATACTATGATGGAAGTTATATGATAGCCCAACAAGGAACGGTCAATCCACAAAACGTGTATATTCCAGAGAGTCTGACTAAGGTTAAAGTTGGTTGTCTAGGTGGTGGCTCTATTAATATTAGAGACAATGCGTTCTTTGGTTGTAAAAAGATTGAATATGTAGATTTAGCAAACTCTTCAATCAAAACAATTGGATCGGGAGTATTCAATGGTTGTTATGGTTTAACTAGACTCGATTTAGGTTTTGTTGGAAATGCACCAACAGTAGACCCTATAAACGAATATAAAAATCATTTTGGCTATATTTTCGGCGAAGGACTATATGATTATTCTTATGATGTAGTGCTTCCTTATGCAGCACCTAACAACAAAACATATAAATTACCAAACTCATTAACATATGTTCGGATAAAAGGAGTTCATAATACTTATGAAATCTATAAATACGGATTCTATGATTGTAAGAAAATTATGGACTTAGTAATTGGAAGTTATGTTTCAAGCGGTGGAGTTACAGTAGGAGAGGCTGCATTTGGATTTGTTGGTAACTATGATGGTTGTCTGTATTTTCAAAATATACTTGATCCATCTCCAGCTTTGAATCCAACAGGTTGGCATGTTAACTGGAACTCATGGGGTCCTACTGAGTATTATTGGGATGGCGAGTGGGGATATGACGAAAATGAATACCCAGTACCTATTCCTAACCCATAATTGATATTTATCTAGTTTAAGAATAACTGATTAAATAGTTAATATGAAAAGGACGATTGGTGATTGCTATATCGTCCTTTTTTCTTTTTTTGATTGATAAAAGTTAATCTGTCATTTAATATTAAGAAATACTTTCAAAGTATTTACTTAATAAACATGGTATAATTAGATAGAATATGGAGGTTTTGTATTTGACTTTAAAAACGAAAATAACTAGTGCGAACGCAATTTCTAACTTAGTGGGAGTAAATGATCGGAATTTATTAATTTTTAAACAGCAATTAGGAGTCAGTGTTTTTATTTTTGGTGATTCAATTGTAACTGATGCTAGCGAGGAGATGATTCCGTTGTTGGAATCAATTTTTGAAGTGTTAGTTAAAATTTGTGAGAGTAAAGTTTCACTTCAAGAACGTGATATTATTTATGTTATTAATTTGGCTCAAAATGATAAACTTGATGGGTTATATGATTTATACAAAAATAGAAAAAAGATTTTAGTTAACAGTTATGGTAAGGCGGTTTATCCAAAAACTTTTAATCAAGTTAGATATTTAGATGCCATTTGTGATAAAGCGTTAGTTTTTGGGGTTGGTCCAGCGGGAACAGGTAAAACTTATTTAGCGGTCGCTTATGCGGTAAAAGAGTTAAAAAAAGGAAGCGTTAAGAAAATCGTTTTAACGAGACCAGTAGTTGAAGCTGGAGAATCACTTGGTTTTTTACCTGGTGATTTAAAGGAAAAAGTTGATCCTTATTTAATTCCGTTATACGATGCCCTATATGAAATGTTAGGCTTAGAAACGACTCAAACTTTAATTGAAAAAGGGGTAATTGAAATTGCCCCACTTGCTTATATGAGAGGAAGAACTTTAGAAAATGCATTTATTATTTTAGATGAAGCGCAAAATACTACGACGAGTCAAATGAAGATGTTTTTAACGAGATTAGGGTTTGGTTCAAAGATGATTGTGACGGGAGACCCGTCTCAAACAGACTTAAAATCAAATGTTAAGTCAGGATTAAATGAAGCATTAAAAATTTTAAAAGAGATTGAAGATATTAAAATTATAAATTTTGAAAGAATTGACGTTATTCGTCATCCATTAGTTCAAAGTATCCTTGAAAGGTATGAATCGAATGAAGATTAATCTTTTTAATCAAACTGAAGAAAATATCGAAAAATACGAAAAAGTCTTAAAAAGAATCTTTAAAAAACTAAAAGATAAAAAAAATATTAATATCATCTTGACTAATGATTTAGAAATTAGTAAACTTAACAAGACATTTCGTAATATCGATTCTAAAACTGACGTTTTAAGCTTTATAAATGATGAAGATTTAAAGTCAAATGGGGATATTTTTATCTCACTTGACCGAGTCAAAGCCCAAGCGCTTGAATATGGTCACTCTGAAGATCGTGAAATTGGCTTTTTAGCCGTTCACGGTTATCTTCATTTAAAGGGTTATAATCATGAAACCGAGGAAGAAGCGCGCGAGATGAATGAGGTAACTGAATTCATCTTAAAAGAAGCGAAATTAGAAAGGAAATAAGTATGAAAAAAGGAATTAAAGAAGCCATTAAGGCGCGTCAAAAATCATACTCGCCTTATTCAAAATTTAAAGTGGGAGCGGCAATTGAATTAAAAGACGGGACTTTTATTCACGGCGCTAATATTGAAAATTCATCTTACGGACTAACTTCGTGTGCGGAAAGAAACGCCTTATTTTCTTTAATTAGCCAAGGCTATCACAAAGAAGATATTGTAGCGTTATATGTTACTGGAGATACTCCGGGACCAATTTCGCCATGCGGGGCTTGCCGCCAAGTAATGGTGGAATTAGTTCCAAAAACGGCAAAGATAGTTCTTTCAAACATTAAAGGTGACTTTGAAGAAACCACCTTAGAAAAACTTTTACCTTACGCTTTTGAAGAATTTGAAGGAGACAATGATTAAATCAGGATTTGTGGCGATTATCGGTAAACCTAATGTTGGTAAATCGAGTTTATTAAATAAACTAATTGGTGAGAAAATTGCGATTACTTCACCAACACCAGAAACCACCAGAAACCGAATTTTAGGAGCCTTAACGACAAATGAATATCAAATAATTTTTGTTGATACCCCGGGTATGGGTAAAAACTTCAATTTACTTTCTAAAAAACTTACCGAAGTTTCAAAAGCTAGTATGGACGATAACGATGTAATTTATTACGTAGTTGATCGTAAATACCATGAAAGTCAAAAAGAAGTTATCGAATACTTTAAAGAACATCAATTAAAAGTATTTTTAGTTATCAATAAAATTGATTTAATGAAAACGAAAGAGATTGATGAGATTATTATCTCATATATGAATTTATATGATTTTCAAGCTTTCGTTCCAGTTAGTTCAATTACTGGTCAAAACTTAGATAAGTTAATTGAACTAACTTTAAAAGAACTTCCGGAAGACGGACTATTATTCCCAGAAGATTTTGTAAGTAACCAAACGGAAAGAATGCGAATGATGGAGTTAATTAGAGAGAAGATTCTACTTCATACTAAAGAAGAAATTCCTCATTCAGTCGCCGTAGTGATTGAAAATATTTTCTATAATGAAGAGTTAGACCAATATGATGTTTATGCTGATATTTTAGTCGAAAAATCAAGCCAGAAACAAATCTTAATTGGTAAAAACGGTGAAAAAATTAAAACGATTGGCACGGCAGCTAGACTTGATATTAATAAAACTTTAAAAACTAAAGTCCATTTAGTGTTATGGGTTAAAGTTAAAAAAGACTGGCGCAATGACGAAAGAATGTTAACGAATTTAGGAATAGGTGAAGACTATTGATTGGCTTAATTTATAAAACTCAACCATATCAAGATACTAATAAGTTATTATATGTTTATTCTAACCGCGGAAAGATTACTTTGGTTGCCAGAGGCTCCCAAAGATTATCTAGTGAGTTAAGAATGGTTAGTCAATATTTAACTTTAATTGAGTTTTATGATAATGGAAAAAATATGCAGCCACTTCGTGAAGTGAAGTTATTAAATAGTTATGATTTTTTAAAAACTGATTTCTTTAAAGCTAAACATGCCGCAGTGATGTTAGAGGCACTTGATAAAGTAAGAGATCAAAACTTAAATCATGAAGCGGTTTTAAATGAGTTAAGAATTGCTTTATTATCGGATAATTTAAAAGAGTCATCATTAAGTTTTTTAATTAAACTAATTAGTGAAGCGGGATTTAGACCAAATTTGACACCGAAAGAAAAAGATGTTATCGGGTTTAATATTAGAAATTCATCACTTGTCTATAAGGGTGAACCGATAACGCTTGATTTAGAATTAAGAGAGACGATTATTTTAGTTAAATTACTTAATTTAGATACCGAAAAAGTAGAAGCGATGTCGCCAAAGGATGATGCGACATTAAGAAAATTTATTAAAAAATATTACGATTATCACATTAATGTTAATCTTAAAAATATTTAGGAGTGAAAATATGTTTACAGTTGAAGAACTAGTTCAATATGCTAAGAATACGGGTTATATCTATCAAGGTAGTGAAATCTACGGTGGACTGGCTAATACTTGGGATTATGGCCCACTTGGTAGTTTATTAAAATTAAATATTAAAAAAGCTTGGCGACAAAAATTTATTCAAGAAAGAATTGACAATGTCTTATTAGACGGGCCAATTTTATTAAATAATAAAGTCTGGGAAGCCTCAGGACACGTTGCGGGTTTTAGTGACCCATTAATTGAATGTAAAAAGTGTAATCAAAGATTCCGTGTTGATAAATTAATTCATGATTTTGATGGCACTGATTCTGATGGGTGGTCACTAGAAAAACTAGAAAAGTATGTTAATGATCATAAAATTAAGTGCCCTAGTTGTGGTGCGTTTGAATGGAATGAAATTAGAGCGTTCCATTTAATGTTTCAAACATACCAAGGGGCGGTATTAGATAAAGCCAATCAAGTTTATTTAAGACCAGAAAACGCGCAAAACGTATTCGTTTCATATAAAAACGTCTTACGTTCATCAAGAAAGAAAATACCTTTTGGGATTGCTCATATCGGTAAAGCATTTAGAAATGAAATTACTCCAGGTAACTTTATTTTCAGAACGAGAGAGTTTGAACAAATGGAGTTAGAATTTTTTGTTAAGCCGGGTACGGAAATCGAGTGGTTTAAATACTGGAAACAGTTTGCGATGGATTGGTTAGTATCACTCGGGTTATCCAAAGATAATCTTCGTTTTGATGATCATAAACCAGAAGCTTTATCGCATTATTCAAATGCGACCACTGATATCCAATATCGTTACCCATGGGGCTTTGATGAGCTTTGGGGGATTGCCTCAAGAACTGATTTTGATTTAACTCAACATCAAAATCATTCAGGAGAAATAATGGAGTATTTAGATCCGGAAACCAATGAAAAATATATTCCTTATTGTGTAGAACCATCAGTTGGGGTTGAAAGATTAGTCTTTGCCTTCTTAGCTGAAGGTTTATCGATTGAAACTTTAGCGGACGGAACGACTAGAGATGTCTTAAGAATTCATCCGGCACTAGCTCCATATAAGGTGGCAGTTTTACCATTATCACGTCGTGATTTATCTAGTAAAGCTGAAGAAGTGTATCACTTATTATCAAAACATTTTGATGCGGTTTATGATGAAACACAAAATATTGGTCGGAGATACCGTCGTCAAGATCAAATTGGAACCCCATATGCGGTAACTATTGATTATGACACGTTAGAAGATAATATGGTAACGGTAAGAGAACGTGATACTATGGCTCAAGTTCGCTTGCCAATTTCTGAAGTTGTAGATTATATTAGTGAAAGAATTAAATTTTAATTTGAAAAGAGGCGTTTTTTATTAGTAAAAGTGTTTTTGAACAAATTAATGATCAAACTAATATTGTTGAATTAGTTTCTGAATTTATTAGTTTAGAGAAAAAAGGCAAGAACTTTTTTGGTTTGTGCCCTTTTCATGATGATACTAATCCGTCATTTTCGGTCTCACCAGAAAAGAATATCGCTTTTTGTATGACTTGTAAAACTGGTGGTAATCCAATTAATTTTTATCGTCAAATCAAAAACATTTCATATATGGAAGCCGCTAAGGAATTAGGGGCACGTTTAGGAATTAAAGTTGAAGACTCACGAAGATCTTCAAAATATGATTTAGAATATGAAATTATGAATAAGGCTAATGACTTTTTCAAATTTACGCTTCATAATACAAAAGAAGGATTAAAAGCGAAGGAATATTTAATTAAACGTGGTTTAACAGAAGCATCAATTAATCACTTTGAAATTGGATTAGCGAATAATGATTATCAAAGTCTATCAAAAATGTTAGTTGATCAAGCGTATGAACCAAATTTATTAATTACATTAGGTTTATCATCAAGATCAGAGAAAAATAATGAATTATATGATATTTTTAATAACCGAATCACATTTCCAATTAAAGATGAAACTTTAAACGTAATTGGGTTTAGTGGGCGTACGGTTGATCCTAAAGATAATATTAAATATATGAACTCGCAAGAAACACCACTTTTTAAAAAAAGTGATGTTATCTATAATTTATATGATGCCTTAGATGAAATTAAAAAAGCAGATGAAGTCATTTTATTTGAAGGATTCTTTGATGTGATTAGCGCTCATCAAATTGGTTATAAAAATAGTGTAGCCACTATGGGAACGGCCTTAACTGAATCACAAGCTAGATTATTAAGACGACACGTAAAACAAGTAGTTGTTATCTATGATGGTGATAATGCTGGGGTTATTGCGACTCATGATGCGATTCCAAAACTTAAAAAAGCGAATCTTAATGTTGATATCATAAGACTTCCTAATGGGATGGACCCAGATGACTACATTAAACAAAATCAACTTGAAGGTTTTAAAAAGTATTTAGAGTTAAACCGCAAAGATAGTTATCGTTATTATTATGAAAATTTATTATTAAGATTAGACACTAATAACGCTAATTCGGTTCAAGTCTTTGTCCGTGATGTTAACTTATTATTTAAAGATGCACCGAAAGTAGTAATGCAAATGTTTGAACCGGAAATTAGTCAAAAATTAGGGTTTGAATTTACCTTTTCGAAAGTAGAAATACCTTCAAAACCATTATCAGAGGTTAAAAAAGCGCCAAAAGTTCAAGTGTTAAATAAGTATAGTAATGCGGAATATGATTTAATCTTTGAATTATTAAAACGGAAGAAATATTTGGAATTAATTGAAGAATCATTAATTCCTAATACTTATGTAATACTTGAAAACTATCAAGTATTAGAAAGATTAGTTAATTATTATCAAAATAAAGAGTTCTTAATTTTATCAGACTTTATGTCAAGACTGCCTGATAATTTAGTTCAACATTTAGAAAATAATATGAAAAAGAATTTTAACTGGCAAAACGGAATTATCCTTGAAGAAAAACAAGTGAAAAATCATTTAGAAGTAATTCATAGTTATGCCGAAGAGCGTGAGCTTGATGCTCTTTATAATCAAATGGATCCCGATAATCCAGAAGAGAGTTTAGAGATTTTAAATCAAATTAAGAAATTAAAACAGAAGATGAAAAAAAGGAGAGATAGATAATGGAATTATATGCTAAAACAGTGGTTGAATTAATTGATAAAGCTGGTGAAGATAAAATCTTATTTTATGAAGATATTTATCCTTACTATATTGAAGAAGACCCAGAATTTAATAAACTTTTAAAAGACTTGGAAAAAGCTGGAATTGAAGTTTATGAAAATGAAGCTGAATATGAAAAAGTCGTCTTAGAACAAACTGAATATTTAGATATCGTCATGGGTGATAAAGAACCAGATGAGTTAGATTTATCAAATTTAGAAGTTGAAGAAATTGAAGAAGATGTCTTAGGTCAAATTATGTCAACGTATACCGCTAGAGTTGATGACCCAGTTAAAATGTATTTAAAAGATATCGGTGCAATTCCATTACTTACTGCCGATGAAGAAGTTGAACTAGCCAAAAAAATCTCTTTTGGTCGTGACGCTAAAGAACAACTTGAATATATGCGTGAAGAGGGTGAGTTATCACCAAGTGATGAGTTAGAACTAGAACGAGTGATTGAAGAAGCGGAATATGCGAAACATAAGTTAGTTGAAGCTAACTACCGACTAGTTGTGCATATGGCAAAAAAATTTGATAAAGGTTCAGTTCAATTTATGGACTTAATCCAAGAAGGAAATTTAGGATTAATGAGAGCGGCTGATAAATTTGAATATGAACGCGGCTTTAAATTCTCAACTTATGCTACATGGTGGATTCGTCAAGGAATCGCTAGATCAATTGCTGATACTGGAAGAACGATTAGAATTCCGGTTCATATGAATGAAACGATTAATAAAATGGGACGAATTCAAAGACAATTAACTCAAGAGTTAGGAAGAGAACCATTAGATGAAGAAATCGGTAAAGAAATGGGAATTACCGCTGATAAGGTTCAATATATTAAACGAATTTCTCGTGAACCAATGTCGTTAGAAAATCCAGTTGGTGAAGAAGAAGATTCATCACTAGCCGATTTTATTTCTGATCCAAACGCTAGAACTCCAGAAGATCATATGATTGATGAAGCGTTAATTACAGCATTAAATGAAGCGTTAGAAACTTTAACTGACCGTGAAGAAAAAGTATTAAGAATGCGTTACGGATTACTTGATGGTAGAAATTATACACTAGAAGAAGTTGGTAAAGAATTTGGAGTTACTAGAGAAAGAATTAGACAAATTGAGTCTAAAGCTTTACGTAAATTAAGAGCACCTTCTAGACAAAATAAATTAAAGGAAGTTTATAATAATAAGCGTCGCTAATTAATGAAAAGATTAGATTTAATTGCAAGTTTACTAAAAGGTTATGATACGGCTTGTGATATCGGTTCAGATCATGGTTATGTCTTAAAATACGCCTTAGACAATAATTATATCAAACGAGGCATTGTTGGCGAGATTGCCAGAGGACCGCTTAATAACGCCAAATCAAATTTAAAAGATTATCCCGTCACTTTTTATTTAAGTGACGGTTTTGATAAAATTGATGAAAAGTTTGAGATTGGAGTTATTAGTGGTATCGGTGTTTATACAATTATTGATATCTTATCACGAGCTCCACAAGCTGAATATTTGCTGCAACCTAATGATAAACATGAAATCTTAAGAGAATACTTAAGTAAAAATAACTTTCAAATTGTTGATGAATACATCACATTTGATAAGTTTTTTTATATAGTAATTCATGTTAAACCAGGGATTGAGATATTATCTGAAGAAGATATTTATTTAGGTCCCAAGTTAAAATATAAGAAAGAAGCGCAAAAATATTATAAACTTAAGTTATCACACTTATGTGAAATTGAAAAAAAGTGTGATGACGAAACCAAAGAAAAAATATCTAAATATATCGACATACTTAAAGGGGTTGTAACATGAGAGCTGTTTTCAGATTTTTAAAACCTTATATTTGGCTAATATTAGCCGTAGTAATATTAACCGCAATTAGGGCAATAACTGAGTTACTTTTGCCTAATTTTTTATCTGATTTTATTGCGTTAGGGATCGATAAAGCTGATTATGATGTTATGTGGAAATACGCTATAATTATGTTAATCGTAATTATTGTTGGTGTTTTAGTAACCATCTTATCATCATATCTTTCATCAACTATTACAACTAACTTCGGGTACAATTTAAGAATTGCTGTTTATGAAAAAGTATCAAAATTTTCAATTAAAGAATTAAACGATTTTACTGTTTCTTCATTAATTACTAGAAACACCCAAGATATCCAACAACTGCAAATGGCAACTAACATGTCACTAAGAATGGTGCTCTTGCAGCCAATCTTAGCGGTCGGAGGGATTGTGTTTGCGGTAAAAACTCATGCGCCTTTATCAATTATTATCGCAGTGGGAATTGTATCATTAATAATTTTGATGGCATCAACCTTTATTTTGGCGGTTCCTAAGTTTAGTGTGATGCAAAAATTATACGATAATATGAATTTAGTTACTAGAGAAACATTAAGTGGGGTTAAAGTAATTAGGGCTTTTGATGGTGATATCTTACAAGAAGAAAAATTTGATGAAGTTAATAAAGACTATTATAAAACTGGTCATTATATTAATGTGGTTATCGGTTTAACTGGTCCGTTTATGACCGTTATTTTAGGATTAGTCGGGGTCGCTATTTTATATATTGGTGTTGGTAAGTATTTAAATATTAATGAGTTTGGATATGAATCATTAATTACCCTTAATATTTACGCAACCCGCGTAATTATGGCCTTTATGATGATGTCGTTTATGTTTATTATGATTCCTAGAGCGATCGTTTCGGCGAAAAGAGTTGCTGAAGTTTTAAATACCAAACCATCAATTGAAGATCCGGAAAACCCACTTTTAGTTGAATTAATTGATAACAATTATCAAACTACAATTAATGATAGGAAAATTACGTTTAATGGTTCAATAGAATTTAGTGATGTTAGTTTTAAGTATCCTGACGCCGAAGCTAAAATATTAGATAATATTAATTTTAAAGTTAACCCTGGAGAAACGGTTGCCTTTATCGGTTCTACTGGTAGTGGAAAATCGACTTTAATTAACTTAATTCCGCGGTTTTATGATGTCACCTCTGGTGAAATCTTAATTGATGGTGTTAACATTAGAGATTTAAAATTATTCGATTTAAGAAATTTATTAGGATATATTCCACAACAAGGGTTCTTATTTACTGGATCAGTTAGAGATAATGTTAGATACGGACTAGATTTGACAGATGATGAAATTTGGCGAGCCTTAGATATCTCTCAAGGCAACTTCGTTAAAGATTTAGATGGCGGATTAGACTATGAAATTAATCAAGGTGGAACTAACGTTTCTGGCGGTCAACGTCAAAGATTATCAATCGCTAGAGCGATTGCTAAAAATCCATTAATCTATATTTTTGATGACTCTTTTTCGGCTTTAGACTATAAAACTGATGCTGAGTTAAGGAAGAGATTAAAAGATGTTAGAGGCACGAAATTAATTGTGGCCCAACGGGTTGCCACAGTAATGCAAGCCGATAAAATTATTGTTTTAGATAAGGGGCGGATGCTTGCGATTGGCAAACATAAAGAACTTTTAAAAACATGTCCAGTTTATCGTGAAATTGCGGAATCTCAACTTCAAGAGGAGGACTTATTATGAGAGGCGGAAATAGAAGAAGACACGGATCACATGGTAAGTCGGTTAACTTTAAAGGTTCAATGAGAAGGCTATTTAAATATTTAAATAAATATATTCCAATATTTATTTTAATCGGTCTTTTCTCAGTTGTTGGAGCCTTAGCTTCAGCGGTAGGTCCGCTAATTAGTGGGCAAATCATTAACGGCATTAAAAGATCATATGAAATAGCTAGTCAAACTCCAAACCAATTGGTTCAAGTCAATGAAGTAATTTTACTTAATAAATTTAAAGTATCATTTCTTGATTCATTATTAATTCTTTCAATTATTTATTTAGTTACAGGAATCTTAAATTATTTAAATGGATTATTTATCTCAATTACAGTTAGAAGAATTAATTATAAGATGAGAAGAGATTTAACTGCCAAATTTGCACGATTACCACTTAAGTTTTTTGATAATTATACAAGAGGAGAAGTCTTATCAAGAGTTACGAATGACGTTGATTCATTAAATAGCGCTCTTGAAAGTACTCTATCAGAAATCTTTAGAGGAATCTTTATGATTGTTTTAATTACAACAATGATGTTTATGGTTAGTTGGCAACTTTCACTTATTATTTATTCAAGTATAATTTTAAGTTTAATCTCATCAATGTTTTTAGTAACTAAATCAAGAAAATATTTTAGACAACATTCGAAAGATGTTGGAAAAGTTAATAGTCACGTTGAAGAATATTACTCAGGGCACTTAATAGTTACTGCTTTTAATCATCAAGAATCAGGATTAGAAGAATTTAAAGAAATTAGTGACACCTTAAGAAAAAATTCATTTAAATCACAATTTATTTCTGGGATTATGTGGCCAGTTCAAATTTTCTTTTCTAACTTATCATTTATTTTAATCGTCTTAGTTGGTGGTATGCTTGTTATTAGTGGTCAATTTGAAGTGGGATATATTCAAACATTTATTACTTATTCACGTCAAATTAATCAACCAATTATGACTATTGGAAGTATTGCTAGCGTGATGCAAACCGCAGCCGCTTCATCAGAAAGAATCTTTGAATTATTGGATGCGCCAGAAGAAGAAAAAGAATTTTATCCAGCAATCGATGATCAAACTAAGGGTCATGTTAGTTTCAAAAATGTTCATTTTTCATATGTCGATGGTATTGAAGTTATTACTGGTTTTAGTGCTGATATTAAGCCGGGACAAATGGTCGCGATTGTCGGACCAACCGGTGCCGGTAAAACAACTTTAGTTAACTTACTAATGCGATTTTACAGTATTGACTCGGGAGAGATTTTAATTGATGATAGATCAATTTATGAGATTAATCGCAATGAGGTAAGGCGCCAATTTGCGATGGTCTTACAGGATACGTGGATTTTTGAAGGAACTATCTATGAAAACATTTCATATGGGACACCAAATGCCAAAATGGAAGACGTTGAAAAAGCCGCAAAAGAAGCTCAAATTGATCGTTTTATTGAAACCTTACCGGGTGGATATGATTATATGTTGCATGAGGACGGAGAAAATATTTCGCAAGGTCAAAGACAGTTAATTACTATTGCAAGAGCGATATTAGCTAATCGACCAATGATCATCCTTGATGAAGCTACGTCAAGTGTTGATACTAGAACGGAAAAATTAATTCAAGATGCGATGGACAGACTTACTATTCAAAGAACTAGCTTCGTAATTGCCCACCGACTTTCAACGATTAAAAATGCTGATTTAATACTTGTATTAAAAGAAGGTAATATTGTTGAACAAGGTACACATGAATCACTACTAAAAGTAGATGGTCATTATGCTGAATTATATTATTCTCAGTTTGATAACGGAGAGTTACAAACAAACTAATTTTTACTAAAATAACTTACCACTTGTCGTTTGTCTTTTCTTTTGACAAGTGGTAAGAAGTTTTGTTATAATCTTTAAGGTATGGTGCAGTAGCTCAGCTGGATAGAGCAACAGCCTTCTAAGCTGTCGGTCGCAGGTTCGAATCCTGCCTGCATCGCCA
>JAAYXR010000045.1 GCA_012515785.1 Acholeplasmataceae bacterium
ATTAAACATTATGTAATTAAAGCGGGAACGAGATCAAGAGGTTTTATTTTAAAAGATTTACTAAAAATATTAAATCCATATTTTTGTATTATCTTTGTTTCTAAAAAAGAAGATCAACCTGAAGTATTTAATTTACTTAATGAAATGGAATTAAAAGTCGCCAATTTATCTGGTGATATGCCAGTTAGAGTCCGCAGACAAGTAATTAAAGAAGTTCACGAGCTAAAATATCAATATTTAGTAACTAGTGATATCGCTTCACGCGGAATTGATTTTGATGCCACTCATATTATTAATTATGACTTACCTTATCACTTAGAATATTTCATTCATCGTAGTGGTCGAACTGGAAGAATGGGAAAAACTGGAGAAGTTTATACCATCCAAGGCGAAAATGATCATAGGAAGATTCAAAATTTATCAAAAAAAGGTATTGAATTTAATGAAATCAAACTTTCTAAAGGTGGCATCACTTATGTGATACCTCGTGAAAGAGTACTAAAAGAAGAAGAAATTCAAGTCATTAAATCAATTAAAAAACCAACTAAAGTTAAACCAAATTACCGCAAGAAAAATAAACAGCAAATTGAAAAAGCGCTAAAAGAACATAGGAGGAAAGAATATGCTAAAAATCGGAAGTCACGTTAGTATGAAAGGTGATGAGATGTTTTTAGGTTCGGTTAAAGAAGCCTTATCTTATAACGCCAACTCATTTATGATTTATACTGGTGCCCCGCAAAATACGATTAGGAAACCATTAGAAGAATTAAAAATAGAAGAAGGAAAAGCGTTAATGAAAGAACACGGCCTATCTCTAGATAACGTAGTCGTTCATGCTCCTTATATTATGAATTTAGCTAATCCTGATAAAACTAAAAGAGATTTTGCAATTAGATTTTTAACTGAAGAAGTTAAAAGAACTGCGGCAATTGGAGCTAAACAAATAGTCGTTCATCCGGGTAATGCTACTGGTGGCGATAGAAAAGAAGCTATCAACTGGATTGCTGAAGGAGTGAATAAAGTTATTGCTAATACGAAAGGATTAGATGTCAAAATTGCTCTTGAAACTATGGCTGGAAAAGGAACTGAAATTGGACGTACTTTTGAAGAATTAGCCGAAATTATTAGTTTAGTTAAGACGCAAGACCGAGTTAGTGTATGTTTTGACACATGTCATACAAGTGATGCTAATTATCCAATTAAAGATGATTTTGATGGTGTTTTAGATCATTTTGATCAAGTAGTAGGAATTGATAAGATCTCTGTCATGCATGTTAATGATTCGATGAATGAACAAGGAGCCGCTAAAGACAGACATGAAAATATCGGATTTGGTCATTTAGGATTCGATACTTTAATTAATATAATTCATAATGAGCGAATTAAACATATTCCTAAAATACTTGAAACTCCGTATGTAGAGGAAAAACCACCATATAAATATGAAATTGAAATGATTCGAAACAAAGTTTTCATGCCTAATTTAAAAGAAATTATCGCTAATAGTTAAAAAAAGACTCTGATGAGTCTTTTATTTTATATTTATTATTCAGGTTTAATTGTGGTTCCTGATTTAACAATTTTATTTTCTGGGAACTTACCATCTCTTAAAATACGACAGTTACGACCAATCTTTAAGTCTGAATCAATCATCGCATCTCTTTCCACGACAGTAATGCCTGAGTATAATAAGTTGGGTTTTTCATCATTTGGCGTTTTATCGGCACCAAAACCGATTATAGTGTTACGGCCAATAATAACATTCTTATCGGCAATTACGCGGTCTAATTTTGCATTTTCACCAACAATTACGTTATTAAGTAATACTGAGTCTTTTACAACCGCACCTTTTCTTACATAAACACCTGGTGATAAGACTGAGTTAATTACTGTACCTTCAATAATTGACCCATCAGAAATTAAACTTTCACTAATTTTAGCAGTATCAGTTAATTTAACTGGTGGATTTCCGGTCGCTTTTGTATAAATTTTCCATGTTGGATCATATAAATCAAGCTCTAACGCTTTTTGATTTAATTCTAAGCTTGTATCTAAGTAAGAATCATAAGTACCAACATCTTGCCAGTAATCATAATATTTATATGTTCCAATTCTAGCTTTTTTCTCGTAAATTAAGTAAGGAATAATATGATTACCAAAGTCTAAATCTTCATGTTCTTCTCTTTTCAGTTCAATTGAATTTACTAGTGTATCATAATTAAATACGTAAATACCCATTGAGGCTAAATTAGAAGTAGAAGTTTTTGGTTTTTCAACAAATTTTTCGACTAAACCTTCTTCATTAGCTTCAATGATACCAAATCTTGAGACATCTTCAAAAGGTACAACTTTACATGCAATTGTCATTTCCGCATTTAATTCTTTATGACGATTAATTAATTTACGATAATCCATTTTGTAAATATGGTCACCAGATAAAATTAAAACATATTTAGGTTTTTTTCTCTTAATAAAATCTAAGTTTTTATTAACAGCATCAGCTGTCCCCATATACCATGAGTTATGTGGATGTAAAATCGTAACTTGTGAGTCACGTCTGTCTAAGTCCCATGGTTTTCCTGAACCGATATGCTCATTTAAAGAATGTGGAAGATATTGAGTTAAAATGGCAATATCCATAATTCCTGAATTTGAAGCATTAGATAATGGAAAGTCGATAATTCTAAACTTTCCGGCAAATGGTACGGCTGGTTTTGATCTTCTTTGCGATAATAAATCTAATCTTGACCCTCTACCGCCTGCTAAAATAAGTGCTAAAGTTTCCATCAGTGTTCCCCCTTGATAATTTTCTGATATAAATCTATGTAATCTTGAGCCATTCGCTTTAATGAATGATCTTCTCTCATCGCTCTTTTAACCATCTCTCTCCATGCGGTTTGATTAGTATTATATAAGTCGATTGCTCTTTCAACAGCATCTTTAAATTCATGGGCATTGTAATTAGCAAAGCTAAATCCAACTCCTTCATTAGTATATTTGTTATAAGGCATAACAGTGTCTTTTAACCCGCCTGTTTCCCTAACTACAGGTAGGGCCCCATAACGCATAGCAATCATTTGGCCAAGGCCACATGGTTCAAATAAACTTGGCATCATTAAAATATCACTTGCTGCATATACTTGGTGGGCTAAATCATTGTTAAATCCAACATATCCACAAACTTTACCGCGATATTTATTTTCTAAAAAGCGGAAGAAGTTTTCATATTCATGATCACCAGAACCAATTAAGATAAAGTTAGCATTAGTATTAATAATAACTTCCTCTAAAGTCGCTTTCATTAAGTCAATTCCTTTTTGTCTAGCTAGTCTGCCAATAAATGAAACTAGTGGTGCGTCTTTTTCACTTTGAACTAAACCTAGTTTTTCTAACACCATTTTCTTATTAGCACGTTTTCCCATAATAAAATGGTTTTGGTTGTAATTTTTCGCTAAACGATGATCAGTTTGCGGATTATTGATCTCATAATCAATTCCGTTTAAAATCCCGTATAGTGAATTTTCTCTCGCTTTTAATGCGCCGTCTAATGTAAACCCAAAGAATCTAGTTAAGATTTCATCACGGTAATTAGGACTTACCGTATTAATTGCATTCGCTCTCATAATTGCCGCTTTTAAGAAGTTAATGCGGTCAAAGTGAATATATGTGTAGTTAAAATGGGTGTTAAAGAATTTATCCACACCTTGATCAAACGCTCCTTGATATTCTAAGTTATGAATTGAAAGAAGCGTTTTAATATTTTTAAATTCTTTTAAATGACGATATTTTTCATCAATAAAGAATGGGATTAAACCACTTTGCCAATCATTGATATGAATAATATCAGGTTTAAATTTAGATGTTCTAACAAACTCTAATACTGCCTTATTAAAAAACACATATCTTTCTGCATCATCATGATGTCCATAAAATGTTTCTCGATCGAAATAGTAATCATTTTGGACAAAAATATGATCAGTTCCCTCATGGTTTAAAGTAAAATATTTAGCATTTTGGTGAAACTTCCCCATTTCAATATTAACTTCACCTAAATACTCCATTTGATCAAACCATTTCTTACAAGTGCGATACATTGGGGTAATAACTTTAATTTGATGTCCTAATTTAGTAATCGCCTTTGGTAGTGACGCTGAAACGTCAGCTAATCCCCCTGTTTTTGAAAACGGATGCACCTCTCCAGTACTAAACAATATTTTCATTTTTTCCTCCTTAATTATTCACATTTTTGGACCATATTATCATATTAAATGATAAAATGGAACCGGTATCCATATATAATTATAACCGATTTTCGGATAATAAACAAGATAACTAAGTAATTAAAGTACAATGATTATTATTTGCAACTATAATTATCATATGATATAATTATATAAGTGTTTCAAGGAGGAAAATATTATGGCAAAATATTCAAAACTTAAAAATAAAGTACATCCTATTGCGTATGTTATTGGTGTTATCTTTTTAGCATTAATCGCAGTGGTTATTATTTTTTCGGTTCCTAAAAAGAGTGAAAAAATGTATCGTGATTATTACAATGCACAAATTAAAGTGCAACAATTTAATCCTGAATTACTAATGACAAAAGAACACCTATACAAAAATATAAATGTTAAAGATTTAGAAAAGAAAATTGACTCAAAAGATTTAGTTATTGTCTATATTGGTGGAACTTGGTGTGCTACATGTTTAAATGAAGTAGCTATTTATTCAAGTGAACTTAAAAAGAATGAAGAATTACTTGCTAAAGCGAAAAACATTTACTATTTAGAAAAACCAGAAACTAAAGAATTAAAAGGTTATGATGATTTTGTAGAAAAATATGAGTTAGGTGAGTTATCATATCCAGCATTATTAAGTTTTTATAATGGTAAATTAGTTGAGGTAAAATACATTGCCGGACAACCACAACCAAAGGATATTAGAACTGCAGTTTACGTATACTACAACAAATTATATAATGAGATTAAATAAGCACGCAAGTGCTTTTTTATCCTAAAAAATAGGTGATTTAATTGTTAGATTTAGTAAAAGTAGAATTAAAAGAAAAGATTTTAACAAATCTTAACTATGAAGTGGATATTGAAATTCCAAGAAGAGGAGACTATGATTTAGCAATCCCTCTTTTTAGATTATTAAAAAGCACAAATTTAAAACTACCATTTCTTTATGAACAAATAAATAATGTGATAATTACGCATCCACATGTTAAATCTACTGAATTAATTGGAGCATTTTTAAACATTAAACTAAATTCCCAATCTTTTTCTAAATCGGTACTGACAACTGTTTATAAACTCGAAGATCGTTTCGGAGAAGAACCAACTAATAATGAAGTGGTTGTTATTGACTATTCATCACCTAATATTGCTAAAAATTTCTCAGTTGGTCACCTAAGATCAACTGTAATTGGTCATTCACTTAAATTAAT
>JAAYXR010000167.1 GCA_012515785.1 Acholeplasmataceae bacterium
AGTACCTGATGCAGGAGATACAATTGCTCCACTATTAAAGGTTGTACCAGCGACTGTTAACTTAGAGTGGAATGAAGAATATGATTTGATGGAAGGTGTTTCAGCAAGAGATAACGTCGATGGAACTATTACTGATAAAGTTCAAATTGACGACGGCGGTTTTGATAGAACGGTAGCAGGCACTTATACTATTACCTATACCGTTTCAGACGAAGCAGGTAATACTTCAACCGCAACTCGTACCATTACTGTAGCTGAAAAACGCACAACCATTGAAATTGAGGGGAAACAATATCAAATGGAATATAACCCTCAGTTGCGTCCAGCTAACGCTGATTCGTTCCCATTTAACTTAGAGGTTGTTACAGTATTTGAAAAAGCTTATGCAGATTGGTTATTAGAACATAACAATCAAAGATTTGCAGCATATTGGTCAATAGTTGTCATATTAGACGCTGATAAGAAATTAGTCGAATATCGTACAGCTGAAACTAACCAAATGAATGCAGATGGTTCGGCTGTTGGAACAACTTGGTGTTCAGGTACACCAACAGCACAAAACAAAGCATACGAACATCGTCAAGGTATGTTAGCTAACTTAAATATTCCTGAGGGTGGATATGTTATTGTATTTATTAATGATGGCGCTAATGCCGAAGGATCACCACGCGCATTTGGTTATGATCAAGTAGTTAATAAATCATTTGATGCTCTTGGACTACAATTTAAATTCAATAACGTTGATGAAGATGCAATCTTTAATCCAGCTAAAACTTATCCAGTAATCAAATTATCAGAAGAAAAAATTGATAATAGATACATTCCAGTAGTTGAACTAGAAAAAGGAACTAAAGCTACTGATGCATTTGGTGAAGATTTATTAGGTGGAGTATCAGTTTATCATGACAGAGAAACATTAACTGCAAAAGTTCATAAAATAACTAAGATGGTTGAAGGTGTAGAAACAGAAATCACAAAAGAACAAATTGATGGAAACGATACATCAACCATTTATCGAATTAAATATCGCGCAACTGATAATGTTGGTAACGTTGAAGAAGAAACAAGAATCTTTAAATTTGTTGGTGAAGGTACAGAAGAACCAGATCCAGATGCAATTTACGTCACATTTAATGGTGTTGCTTCATTAGAACTTATCCAAGGATATGAATTCAATGAAAATATTGGTTACCAATCAAAAGTACATCAATTTACTAAAGAACAATGGGCAGTAATTTCTGCAGTTGTTGATGCACCAGATTATGCTGCTGGTACAAGTAAATATAAGATGGCTAACTTAGCATTATTTGTTACTGATGCTAATGGTAAAGTAGTGGCAATCAGACTATATCAAAAATGGGTTGACGATCCTCAATCAGGAATTCAACTTACTGTTGATGCTGATGGCAACATCGTATTTGAACCAAGTGGCGTCTTTAGTAGAAATAACATGGAAATTGGCGTTAATGCCCTAATTCCAGAAGGCGGATTTGTTTACGTACTTGCAACTGGAACTCCAGCTGATGATGAAGGCTGGTCAGCAGCAATGAAATTAGGATACAAATACTTATTAGGATTAGAACCAAGCTTATTTGAATCAGCATCCTTAAATGATGTACCATTTACTGATTGGACTAACCCTCCAATTAATCCTTTCGCTGCAGATTACGTTATTACCTTTGGTTCTGAATTTGTTGCTCCAGATGAAGAAACACTAATGTATGTTGTCATTGGTGAAGAAAAACACCTTGTTGAATTAGATAAATATGGTTGGGATGCTGATGGTGGTGTTGGTGCAATTAATACTCATGCACTAGCATTTAGTAAAGGGTACTTAAATTCACTACCAGGATATAACACCCCAGAATTAGAAGATGACGAAGGTAAAAACTATACTATTAAATTCTCTATTTTAGCAATTATTGACGCTGAAGGCAAAGTTGTTTCAATTAGAATTCACCCAGGACACAAGATTACTTGGGATGCTGAAAATAGTAAAATTATAGCAACTGAAGACTTATTTACTGCTGAAACAATGCAAAAAGATATCGTCGCTGATATTCCAGATGGTGGATTTGTTATCTTATTCCAAAACTCAGGTGCCGAAGGCAATGCTATTAGAGCGTGGGGTTGTTTACATTTAACTGGATTTGCTGATGTTGGTGGTTATGCTAACGCTGACACTGGTGGAGTTGCTAACATGACAGTTAATCCATTTGCTGATGGATTCAAGATTTTATTTGAAAGAGAAGTTATTACACCAGAAGATCCAGAAGACCCAGAAATTCCTGAAGATGAAATGATTAAAAACCCTAACTTTGCTGATGATATGTTACATTGGGATACTTATCTAGGTGGTGGAGCAGCAACATTTACTCCAGATGGAGAAAATGGAATTAAAGTTGAAATTACTAAAGTTGGTCATGCATGGGAACCAAGACTTACTCAAATGGGCATTCCATTTGAAAAGGGTAAAACATACAAAATTTCATTTGAAGCTAAAGCTTTAGCTCCAAAGACAATAAACTTACAAGTTGGAGAAATTTTAAAAAATGATCCATGGTTTACTGATTTCAAACCTGATATTAAAATTACTCGATTAATTGGTACCGAATGGGCAACATATGAGTATGAATTCACGATGGATTTAGAAAATGATCGCGGTGGCGTTTTATTTGAATTCGGTAAAGTTGACGATGATATTACATTAACCACATTATGGTTACGTAATATTAGAGCTGAAGTAGTAGAACCAGAAATACCAGAACCAATGTATGTTGTTATTGGTGAAGAAATGTATCTTGTTGAATTAGATACATATGCATGGGATGCTGATGGTGGCGTTGGTGCGATTAATACTCATGCGCTAGCATTTAGTAAAGA
>JAAYXR010000046.1 GCA_012515785.1 Acholeplasmataceae bacterium
CTCCAATCAGGATATATTAAAGCGCCTAAAGATATCTTCGTTAAACCTGAAGATATTAACCGAATTCCACCGGAAAACCTTACTATTCTATCTACTGGTTCTCAAGGTGAACCACTGGCAGCACTAAGTAGAATCGCTGCCGGATCACATCGCTTTATTAAGGCAATCCCTGGCGATACAGTAATATTCTCATCGTCTCCAATTCCTGGTAATCAGGAGCCAATTAATCGAACAATTAACGCCCTGTTTAGACTAGGTTGTGAGGTTATTACACATGGTCCTCTAGCTGATACTCATACTTCAGGACATGGTAATCAATTTGACTTAAAATTGTTACTTTCACTAACCAAACCTAAGTTCTTTATTCCAGTACACGGAGAACATCGAATGCTTAAGTTCCATCGTGATTTAGCAATTTCAGTTGGCGTAAATCCTGATAATATTTTAATTATGGATAATGGTGATGTTGCCGCAATTTCAAAAGATAACTTAAGGTTAGCTGGAAGAGTCCAAGCGGGAGATGTTTATGTTGATGGATCTGGTATTGGTGATATTTCCAATAATATTATTCGTGAACGTAGATTATTAAGTGATGATGGAATGTTTGCTGTTATCATTACCGTTGATACTAAGAATCGTAAAATGATTGGAGATCCAACTATTATTTCGAGAGGCTTTATCTATATGAAAGGAAACGAAGCTTTAACTGAAGCTTTAGCTAAAGATACTAAAGAATTCGTTTTAAGTGTGTTTGAAGATGAAAAACTAATTACTGAACACGAATTTAAAAATAAATTATCAGACTATTTAACCGATAAAATCTATGAAATTACTCAAAGAAAACCAATGATTATACCAGTAATTAGAGATTTTAATATCTTTTAAGAAAAACACCAAGCAATGCCGCTTGGTGTTTTAATTTTATATTCTTTATTAAAAATCAATTCCTTTTCGAGCTAAGACTCCTTCATGGTAATAATGTTTATGTTCTCTCATCTCAGTAATTAAATCAGCTCTATCTTTAACAAAATCAGTCGCATATCTTCCGGTAATAATTAATTCAACATGTTCTGGTTTTTGATCAATTAAATGATTGAATTGTTCTTCGGTGATTAACTCAGTTATAAAACAAAGATTTAACTCATCTAATATAACAACATCATATTCGCCTGATTTTAACACTTTTAGTGAATATTCATATCCTTCTTGGGCTTTATCAATATCAGTATATCTTGGTTCATTACCAACAAACGTTGGTGCCCCAAACATTTGAATCTCTAAATTATCAAGTTTTTCTAATATTTTAAAAGCGGAATCTTTAATTCCTTTCATAAATTGACCTAAAAAGACCTTCTTCCCCGCTCCTAAAGCTCTAACTGCTAACCCAAAGGCGGCGGTTGTTTTACCTTTACCATTTCCGGTATAAACTTGGATATAACCTTTTTCCATAATTAATCACCACTTTCATTAATCGTGTTTATTTCTAATTGAGTATCTAATACTCTTTTTAATGGTTTATATAACCATAAGACTGATAAAAAGCTTGATGTTACTAGTAAGATTTCAAACGGAATATCTTGAATGATATAAGTCCAAAATGGTATTTCTAATATCAGTATCGCCGGGATAATAAAGACCCAAGAATATAATAGTGCATATAAAATACTCAAGAAAGCTAACCCAATTGCAGAATTAACTTTCCTAAAGATAGTTTTTAATGTAATTGGAATAATCAAGTATCCAATATACATAAAAGGTACTACTGTTAAATTAAATGAACCCATTAGTAAGTTATCTAAGATTACATGAACGGTAATCATTAACACTGATTCGATAAAATCAAAAGTTTTACTATATAAAATAATTAAAAGAAATGTTAGTTGAATGTTAGGAATAAAACTTAAGATTTGTTCTTGAACGAATAAAATCGCGGTTAGAATTGAGATAATTACTAATCTTTTTACACTCATTTTTTTCATGATAAATTTACCTTCGTTAGTGTAAATGTAATAATCATCTGATCTTCTAGTTTGATTTGACTAACTCCGACCGATGAAAATTCGCCGTTCACTTCTATTTTAATAAAATACTCGTTCCGATTTGGTGCATAAAGTTCATCAATTTTAGTTATGAAAACTCCGTACACTTCATTTTGATATTCCAAATCATAATTACTATCTAAAATTTGAAAAAGGGTGTCACCTTTTTTAAAATCATGATTTTTCGTACTCAACACATTATTTTCAAGATCAACTAGTTCAATTGTGATCGTTCCGCTATCTTTGGCGCCCTCCTTTTTGGCAACAACAATAAAAGCGGTTATCATTAACCCTAATGCAATAATTGACGCTATGATTTTGAAAATAAGATTTTTTCGATTCATAATTAGTAATATAGGTTAGGTGCTTTTTCTCCTTTTAACATTAAAAGATATAGCGACAATGCTGCAAATGCTTGCGGTGTAGCAAACGTGACATCAATTTCTTCGGCTTCTAAATTACTCTTAAAACCTTTTTGTTCAGCATCATAAAACTTAACTAAAGCGTCAGCAAGGTTACTCTCACCACTAAAAGATACCATCTTACCATTTGACGTATTAGCTATTAATGCCATTGCGGTTGATGAGGCACTATATTTTCCGTCCCATCCTAAAACACCATCTACTGTTGTCGCATCGTCTAATAAAGTTTGTAAGTTACTCTTATCAACATTATCATATTTGGTAGTGGTTGCTAAAATAAAGGCTGCCGTATCCGTATCAAACCAATCATTAGTATGAACGGTTGGAATTGCTGCTAGAATTTGATTTAACAAGGCATCGTTGTTTTTAAAGTTTTCAATTAATGATAATATTACTGGATATGCATAAAATGATGAAGCCTGAGTTAAATTAGCCGTGTAATCAACGACCTTACTCGGCATTTCTAAATTGTAAGCTTTCGCTAAAATCATTAACTTAAAGGCGTCATTTTCACTCTTAATCTCAGCATTGTTGATATGTCTTACAACAAGTTCTTCGGCTAAAACTTTAGTTAAATCAAAATCATATCCTTTTTTATTTAAAAGTGTAATTGCCGCTATTGCATTATAGTCAAAGACAATATCATCGATTGTGTACATAATAAATGTACCCCGATGAGTTTTATAAACTTCGGTGATGATTTTTTCGACTCTTTGTTGTTCAGTTTCTTTCTTCTTACATCCTGAAACCGCAAAGATACCAAAAATAACAATAATGATTAATAAAATCCGTTTAAACTTCTTCATTGATTTTACCTCCTTATTTTATAATTCGATGAAACTAAATATTTCTTGTAGTTTTTTAAGATAGATTGATGTTATTAATATATCAGCTGAGCCGCCAAAACTCAAGTTGTTTTCGATACAATAATTATTAAGTTTAGTAATTTCATCAACATTATCTAAATTTAAACATTTAAATCTATATTTAATTTCTTCCATCTGCTCAAACGAGCCACTTCTTTTAAGTAATACTGAATCATCAGTAGTACTAATTAATTTAACTAATGCTTCCATTAGGGTTTTATCTTGATAATCAACTAACATTGGTATAGTTTGTCTAATACTAGGGTAACCTTGTAAGGCTTCTTTTCTAATTCCGCCAAAGTTATATTTTTTATATACTTTTTGACCAAA
>JAAYXR010000006.1 GCA_012515785.1 Acholeplasmataceae bacterium
TAGAAGAAAGATATGAACATATTGAAGCATTTTCTAACTTAAGGCTACAAGAAGAAATTAAAGAAATCTTAAGATATATCTATGATATAAACCGGATTGTTGCTAGAATTTCAACTAGTAATGCTAATGCTAGAGATATTTATAATTTAGGCAAATCCTTACAACAAGTCCCACTTGTTAAAGAGACGTTAAATAAATTTAATCATCCAAAATTATCAGCACTAGCTGATAAGTTAGATGCTCACGATGAAATCTCAAATTTAATCGCAAGAGCGATTGATGATAACCCACCGATAGTTTTAAAAGAAGGTGGAATCATCAAAGAGGGATATAATCAAGAATTAGATGAAATTAAATTCTTACAATCACATGGTGAAGAGTGGTTAGAATCTTTTGAAGCTCGCGAACGAGAGAAAACCGGAATAAAAAACTTAAGAGTTGGATTTAATCGTGTTCATGGTTATTATATTGAAATTACTAAAGGCAACTTAAATTTAGTCTCAGATGAATTTGGATATGAACGCAGACAAACGCTAGTTAACTCAGAAAGATTTATTAATCCTGAGTTAAAAGAAATGGAAACTAAAATTTTAAATGCTAATGAAAGAGCGATTAATTTAGAATATGAATTATTTGTTGAAATTAGAAACGAAATTAAACCATATACATCAAGTCTCCAAACATTATGTAATGACATCGCTTTAATTGACGTTTATAATTCATTAAGTGAAGTTGCACTTCAAAATGATTATGTTAAACCAGTCATTTCACTAAATAGAAATGTTGAAATTATTGAAGGAAGACACCCTGTAGTTGAAAAAATGACGACTTATGTTAGAAATGACATTATTATGAATAAGGGAGAAATATTCTTAATTACTGGACCAAATATGAGTGGTAAATCAACTTATATGCGGATGTTTGCGGTCATTGTTTATTTAGCTCAAATTGGTTCGTTTGTCCCAGCAAAATCAGCTAAATTACCATTATATAACGCAATCTTTACTCGGATTGGATCATCAGATGATATTAGTGGTGGTAAGTCAACATTTATGGTGGAAATGGTTGAATCAAACGAAGCACTAAGATCAGCTGATGAAAATTCACTAATCTTATTTGATGAAATTGGTCGCGGTACCGCTACTTATGATGGGATGGCACTAGCTCAAGGAATTATTGAATATATTCATGAGAAAATTAAAGCGCAGACTTTATTTTCAACTCATTATCATGAACTGACGCAACTTGAAGAATCACTACGCCGACTTACTAATTTACATGTTAAGGCGAAAGAAGAAAATGATAAGATGATTTTCCTATATCAAATTGAAAAAGGAAAATCAGATCGTTCTTATGGTCTTCAAGTCGCCGCGTTAGCGGGACTTCCACCGACACTTTTAAAAAGAAGTAATCAAATCTTAAAGAAACTTGAATCAAAAGAAAATCAAGTTGAAATTGATATTTTTAACTACGAAGAAGTATTAATGGAAGACGAGATTAAAGTTGTTGATTCATATACCCAACAAGTTCTAGATGAAATAAGATACGTTGATTTTAATCAAATGACACCAATTGAAGCTTTAATCTTCTTAAAAAACATTCAAGATAAATTAAAAAAGTAGGTAATACAAATGGGAATTATTAAACCATTAGATGAAAAAATTGCCAACATGATTGCTGCAGGCGAGGTTGTTGAAAGACCCGCTTCGATTGTTAAAGAGTTAATTGAAAACTCAATCGACGCTAAAGCAACAACAATCACTGTTGAAATTTTGGAATTTGGGATGAAATTAATTAAAGTTACCGACGATGGAGTTGGAATGGATAAAAGCGATCTAAAGATGGCTTTTTATCGTCATGCAACTTCGAAAATTTATAGTGAAAATGATTTATTATCAATTAAAAGTTTAGGTTTTCGTGGTGAAGCCATTCCAGCAATTGCTTCAGTTTCTAAAACTACTATTGCTTCAAGACAGGCGGGTAAGACTGGTCATGAAGTCATCTTTGAAGCGGGGCATTTTTCACATGAAGGTGCTGCTAGTATGAATCAAGGAACAGTAGTTACGGTTGAAAATTTATTTTATAATACACCAGCTCGCTTTAAATATATGAAAAGTGAAAGAGCTGAAGTATTAGCTATAACTGAAACATTTGAAAGATTAGCCATTACTAATCCTCAAATTAGAATGGAGTTAATTATTGATAATAAATCAATTCGTAAAACATTTGGCCAAGATGATCCTTATTCCATCATCTCAAGTATTTATGGTGCCGGATTAGCAAACAACTTAACTAGTTTTACAGTGGAACAACAAAAAATAAA
>JAAYXR010000174.1 GCA_012515785.1 Acholeplasmataceae bacterium
CCAGTATTAGCTCTCGTTTCCAAGAGTTATCCTCGTCTTAAGGGCAGGTTACCTACGTGTTACTCACCCGTTCGCCACTGAGCACAAGTGCTCCGTTCGACTTGCATGTATTAGACGTACCGCCAGCATTAATCCTGAGCCAGGATCAAACTCTCCATTAAATTTGGTATTGTTTGAGCTTTAGCTCTTTTTTTCTTTTTTTCAAAAAAATTGGTTGTTTATTTCTCATCATTATTCAGTTTTCAAAGACCAAATATTTAATCGTCTTTTTTTAGACACTCATTTATTTTATCATTTACAAATGCGCTTGTCAATATATTTGGTATGCGTTTTATAAATAGATGGTGGAGGGGGGCAGATTCGAACTGCCGAACCCTGAGGGAACAGATTTACAGTCTGCCGCGTTTAGCCACTTCGCTACCCCTCCGCTAAAAGTCGTGTCTTTAAATATTTTATAATATTCATATTTAAAAAGCAACTAGAATAATTTTAAAGTCTAAAATTGCTCTGTTTATTGCTTTTTGGGGCTTTATATACGCGCGCGTGCGCGTTTTTTTAAGGGTATATATAATTATATTTTTTTAATTATTATATTATTTCTTGTCCCACTATCATCAGGTAAGATGGTGTTTATAACACTTATTACCTTTGTTTTTTCTTTTAATTTTTCTGATACTTCATTTAGTTCTTCTTCAAATCTTAAAGACTTATAACTTAATATGTAACCACCCTTTTTAATTAGTGGATATGCATATTTAATCGTCTCTTCAATACTACTTAAAGCTCTTGCGGTTGCTAAATCAAAATAGTCTTTAATTTGAATCTTTTCAAGTCTTTCGTGCAGTGTTTTAGTGTTAGTTAATTCTAGCTTTTCAATTAACTGATCAAGAAAGATTAATTTTTTCTTTCTGGCATCAACTAATAACACTTCTAAATGTGGATATAAAATTTTTAGCGGAATTCCTGGAAACCCAGCACCAGAACCCATGTCAATTAATTTATGAATTTTAGTAAAATCAATTTGTTTAATGGGAATAATTGAATCAAGAAAATGTTTAATATAAACTTCATCTTTTTCAGTTATTCTTGTTAAGTTAACTTTTTTGTTGTATTCAATTAAATATTCGTAATAAATTTCAAATTGATTTAATTGATAATCCGTTAATTCATATTCGGTATACTTCAAAACTAATTCTTTAAAATTCATGATTTTCTACCTAACGTTTCTAAATATATCGTAAGTATTTGAATATCAGATGGATTAACTCCGATAATTCTTGAAGCTTGACCAATAGTTAATGGTGATATTTTGATTAACTTATCTTTCGCTTCTAAACTAATATTTGGAATATCATGATAATTAATATTTGCTGGGATTTTTTTATCTTCTAATCTAATTAGTTTTTCTACTTCTCGATAGGCTTTTTCAATATAACCTGAATACTTGATTTGAAGTAAGACTTGTTCAAATACTTCGGCTTCATATTCTTTTTCAATAAATGGAGTTAACTCCGATACATTTATCTCCGGACGTTTACCTAAATCAGCAAGAGAAATTCCTTCTTGAAGTGGTGATGAATTAAGTGTTGATAAATAATCATTTAACAACATTCCATTAACTTCTGTATTTGGTGTTACTCTAGTTGTTTCTAATAGATTTGATAATTCTTTAATACTTTCTTTTTTATTTAAGAATTTTTGATATTCTTTATCTTTTAAAAGTCCAACTTGATGTCCATAATCACTTAATCTTAAATCAGCATTATCACTTCTTAAAAGTAGGCGATGTTCCGCTCTTGAAGTTAATAACCGATATGGTTCTTTAGTACCTTTAGTAACTAAGTCATCAATTAATACACCGATATATGCTTCGCTTCGTTTTAAAATAAATGGATCTTTTCCATCAATTTTCAAACACGCATTTATTCCGGCCATTAGACCTTGAGCTGCTGCCTCTTCATAACCACTAGTTCCGTTAATTTGGCCTGCAGTATAAAAATTTTTAATTCGCTTGGTTTCAAGAGTTGGGTATAATTCTAATGGATTAATTCCATCATATTCAATTGCATATCCATATTTTATGATTTTAGCGTTTTCTAACCCATGAACGCTAGCGACAATTCTTCTTTGTACATCTCGTGGCAAACTTGTTGATAAACCTTGGACATAGATGCTATTTCCATGAAATGTCTCTGGCTCGACAAAGACTTGATGACGCCCTTTATCACTGAATCTAACAACCTTATCTTCAATTGAAGGACAGTATCTTGGACCCGTTCCAACTTCTTCACGAGTATACATTGGAGAACGGTCTAAATTATTGTTAATGATTTTGTGAGTATCTAAATTTGTATGAGTTAAATAACATTCTACGTGCGGTCTAATTTCCGTGTTTTCAGGGTGGAAACTAAATGATACGAACCCTTCATCTCCTGGTTGCGGAATCATTGAACTAAAGTCAATCGTATCTTTATCAAGTCGCGGTGGTGTTCCGGTTTTAAGTCTTGTAACTTCAAAACCTAAATCTTTTAATTGTTTACTGATTGTTTTAGTAGTTTTACTTCCGGTAGGTCCCATATTAACTCGCTCTTCACCAATTAATATTTCACTATTTAAATATGTGCCTGTTGATAAAATTGTTGTCTTTCCTAAAACTTTAGTACCGTCATCTAAAACAACCCCGAGACAAACGTCATCTTTAATAATTAACTCTTCAGCATATTTTTCAATGATAGTTAAATTAGGCGTATTAAGTAATACCTCTTTAGTATATCGTGGATAATCTTCTTTATCTAATTGTGCTCGAAGGGCTCTTACAGCAGGTCCCTTAGAGAAATTTAATAATTTAATTTGAATTTGTGTGGCATCAGTTGTTTTACCCATTTGACCACCCAATGCATCTATTTCTCTAACTAGTACTCCTTTGGCAGGGCCACCGATGGAAGGATTGCATGGCAAAGTAGCGACAAAATTTATGTCGCTTGTAACAAGTGCTGTCTTCTTTCCAATTCTGGCCATAGCTAAAGCCGCCTCTACTCCGGCGTGGCCTCCACCAATGATTATACCGTCAAACATTTATATTTTAACTTCCTTTTTTTTATTATTTTACTAGTTTTAAAAATCTCTTGACTACTTCTTTTGAAGTAAATTTGAAATGTTCCATTGCTTGATTGCCTGGGCAACTAATACCAAATGAATCAATTCCCATTACATTCAGTGTAAACTCATACCAACTCATTGAACTTCCTGCTTCAATAGCTAATGTTGGTACATTAGGAAGAACTGATTCCTTATATTTAGCGTTTTGTTTATTAAATAAATAGTGACTTGGCATGCTTACTACTCTAACATCAAGACCTCTTCTGCGTAATGATTTTTGAGCTTCAACTGCTAATTCTACTTCACTACCTGCAGCTAGTAATACACCATCTACTCTTTCTTTTTCAGGTGATACTACATAAGCACCTCTTTTAACGCCATCATAACTAGTTCCTGGTAAATTAGTAACATTTTGTCTAGTTAATACTAAAACTGTTGGAACTTTTTCTGATTCAATTGCTAGCTTCCAGCTAGCGATTGTTTCATTAGCGTCAGCTGGTCTTAACACGTTTAATCCAGGAATGGCACGTAATCCAACTAATTGTTCAATTGGTTGATGGGTCGGGCCATCTTCTCCAACTGCAACTGTATCATGAGTAAAGACATATGTTACTGGTAATTCCATTAACGCACTTAATCTAATTGATGGTTTGCAGTAGTCACTAAAAACAAAGAATGCTCCGGCAAATGCTTTTAATCCACCATGAAGAGCGATACCATTGTTAATTGCTGCCATTGCGTGTTCTCTAACACCATAATTAATATTTCTACCTAAACGATTATCTTTTGTAAAGTCACCATCAGCACCTTTTGCTTTAGTAGATCCGGTTAAATCAGCTGAACCACCAATGATATTGTTATTTTCTTTAGAAAGTTGATTTAACACAATTCCACTAACATTTCTAGTCGCATCTTTTGGTTTAGAAATTAATTTTTGATATTTTTTATAATTTAATTTAACTTTACCGCTCATGAATTTCATTAATTCTTTATGTAGTTTTGGGTGAACTTTTTCATATTCGCTTAATAAATGATCATGAGCCTCATTTAAATTTTTACCACGTTTAATAACTGTATTAGCAAATAAATCATAAACATGAGCTGGAACTTCAAATGGCCTGTGATTCCATCCTAATTTACTAGCTGCATGTGCTCTTTCTTTATCACCAACAGGCGATCCGTGAGTTTTAGCGGTTCCTTCATAAGAAACACCATGCCCAATAACTGTTTTAACTTCAATTAAAGAAGGTTTCTTAACATTCGCTTTAGCGTTTAAAATTGCTTCATGAACTGCCTCTAAATTTTCACCATCTTCAACTAATTGATAGTGCCAATTCATTGATTTAAATTTCTTAGCGACATCATCGCTAGTTGCTAAACTAGTTGGTCCATCTAATTGAATATCATTTGAGTCCCATAAAACGATTAATTTATTTAATCCTAAGTGACCAGCTACACTACAAGCTTCAAGAGCGACACCTTCTTGTAAGTCGCCGTCGCCACAAATAACATATGTATAATGATCTACGACATTAAAATTAGGTCTATTAAATCTAGCTGCTAAATGAGCTTCGGCAATTGCCATACCAACAGCATTGGAAATGCCTTGTCCTAGTGGTCCCGAAGTAGTTTCAACTCCATCAGTATATCCATATTCTGGGTGGCCTGGAGTATTTCCAACTTGTCTAAAGTTTTTTAGATCATCTAGTGATATATCAAACCCAGATAAATGATTAATTGCATATAATAACGCTGATCCGTGTCCCGCAGATAAAACGAAGCGGTCTCGATCCATCCAAGAACTATTTTTTGGATTGATCTTTAGTTCATTAACAAATAATGAATAAACCATTGGTGCCGCACCTAAAACGATTCCTGGATGTCCACTATTCGCTTTGTTAATTGCATCTACCCCTAAAAACCTTACTGCGTTAACACCATCTTTGTGATTAAACATGTGAATCCTCCTTTTTCTCCTCTGAGGTTTCTTCTTCAGCTTCATGAAGTTCTGGCTTTTCTTCTATTGAGTTATCCTCTAAAGATTGTTCGGCTTGATACTCAGCTTCTCTTTCTCTATTTCTCATTTCTCTAAATTGAATTTGATCTTTTGCCACCTGATCATAAACCTCTGGCGTTAAATAATCTTGAATCGCTTTTTGTGTTATTTCATTTTCAGCATCCATTTTTTGTCTAACAACTTTAGTTTGAAGAGCGTTTACGATAAAAACAACGACCATCATACCAATTAAAATGTATAGTGAATAGTCAGCTAAAAATAATATTGATAGAATAGCTACTACAACATATAAAACCATTAATGGTATCATTAATGCAAATAAAAATTTACGTTGATATTTAGAAATAACATCTACGTATTTAATCCATTCTGTGTTTACTGGTTGAGTATAAAATTCTTTAATAACTCCGTAATTATAAAAATCTTCGTTGACTAAAAATCTAAAATCTTTACCATCAGAAGTCCATAAGGTATATCTTCCTTCTCCTTCAAATCTAACTTTTTCTTCCTCGGTCATAAAGAATATTTCTAGTTTTTTTCCGTCAATTTCTTGAACCTCATTTGGCTCTCTTGTTAATGCATCAAATAGTCTTTTATTAATTTTCATGTTAAATCACCTCTATAATATATTATATCATTATTTACCGGATAAATATTGTATAAATATTTATAACCCATTAAAAACACACCCCAAATCGGTGTGTTTTTCAAATACATTAATAAATTTTTATTTCATTTGTTATTTCTTCAAGTTTATAACTTGCCACTGAAATAATATATTCCTCGTGTTTAAATGTCTTTACAAAGCCTTTTTTATCCCCATCAATAACAACACTGAACCCATTATTTTTTAACACTTTAAGAGTATCAAATGGTTTGGTAAGTCCCAACCCGATTAATTTAGAATAAGCTTCTTTAATTGTCCATAAAGTAGTTAATTCTTCGTTGTTATAATGTTTAACTATGTGAATTTGAAGTTCATCTGGATGCAAAAAGATTTTCGCAACTTTTTTAGCTTTATCACTAATTATTTCAATATCAATTCCTACATCATTATCAGAAACAACACACGCTAAATATTCATTAGAATGCGAAATATTAAAATGCTTTTCGCTATGATTCAAATAAGGTTTTCCTAGTTGATCTTTTTTAATTTGATAATTTCTAATTTCATATTCTTCTAACATGTCTTCAATAAAACCATATGAAAAAGATTTTTCCATTTTTCGTTTTTCAGAATTAATTGAGTCTAATTCGTTTATCTCTTTATATGTTAGATTTTTGATGTTTTCATCTTTTATAATTTTTTTTATTCCTATTATCATAAAATAATCTCCTAAAAAAATTCCTATCTAGCATCGCTACCCACATCCTAACAATGCTTATGGCTGCTTCTTTCACGACCTGACCAGGTTCACACGCTAGAATTGAATAGCGATGCTAGATAGGAACTTACTCCCTTAGCAATTTAAAAAAATCTTTTAAGAGTTTTGAACTCTCCTCTTTCATTATACCAAATTCTACGTTAACTTGGTGATTCCAAGGATTAGAAAATAAATTAACTACGCTACCGCACGCTCCACCTTTTGGATCTTCTGTAGCAATGTATAAATTTTTAATTCGCGCTTGAATAATCGCACCGGCACACATCGGACATGGTTCTAATGTGACATACATATCGCAATTTTCTAAACGCCACGTTCCTAGTGCTTTTGACGCTTGTCTAATTGCGTTAATTTCGGCATGCATTGTTGCATCTTGAATTAACTCTTTTAAATTGTGTGCTTGTCCAACAATGTTACCGTTGCAAACGATAACTGCACCTACTGGTACTTCACCAATTTGAAATGCTTTCCTCGCTTCTTCAAGCGCCAAATTCATAAATTTATTTTTTGTTTGCATTAAACTTAGGTTTGTTAGGAACTTCATGTGCATGACGTGAACGTGCTTCATAATAATCATGTCCACTAACTAAGATTACTTCGGAATTATAATCTGCTGGTTCGCCATTAATAATTCTTTGGGTTCTTGTTGCTGGTTCACCAGTTTTCACACAAATAGCTGTTAATTTAGTAACAAACTCAGCTTTCGCTAATAAAAATGGCATTGGTCCAAATGGTTCACCTCTAAAGTTACGATCTAATCCGCCAATAATTACTCTTAATCCTCTATCGGCTAAATCATCAGCTACTTCAACAATGTCCATATCAAAGAATTGAGCCTCATCAAAAATGACTGCATGTGTATCTTCTTTAATATAATCATACGCATCAGTACTCTTTTCGATAAAGTAAGCTTGTGTACGCATATTACTATGTGAGACCAATTCACTTTGTGAGTATCTATTATCTAATTTTGGATTAAACACAACAATGTTTTGTTTTGCATATTGAAGACGTTTAATTCGGCGAATTAATTCTTCAGTTTTTCCAGCAAACATTGGCCCACAAACAACTTCAATAAATCCATTTTTATATTGGTGATACATGACGATTCCTCCCTTAGTTTTTAATAATAAAAAACGTGATTATTCATCACGTTCTTCAGGTTTGTTTTGTTTTTGATTAATTCCGTAACGTCTGTTGAATTTTTCAACTCTACCAGCCGCTTGAACAAATGTTTGAGTTCCTGTGTAAAACGGATGACAATTTGAACATGTATCAACTTTAATCTCTGGTAAAACTGATCCTACTTCAAACTCGTTTCCACATGTTGAACACGTAACAGTTGCAACATTATATTTTGGTTGAATATCCTTTTTCATTTTTTTACGCTCCTTCCGCCATGAATTTAATCATGATAAGTTACCGATATATTATAACATTATGATTTTTATTAAGCAAGTAATTTAAATATGA
>JAAYXR010000047.1 GCA_012515785.1 Acholeplasmataceae bacterium
GCAATTGAATTTAAAAAGTATTTAAATAACCCGAAACACTTAGTGTTAACTTCATCGCATCCGTCACCACTTTCAGCGAGATATTCATTTTTTGGCTCGCGTCCTTTTTCAAAGACAAATAAGTTTTTAATTCAAAACGGAGTAAAACCAATTAATTGGTAATATTACTATATTTAGAGTATAATTAGTAGTACAGAGTAACCATACAAGCGTCAAGTGTCTAATCATGGGATGTTGGGTTAGAACGAACACTTCGGTGGCGGTTTGGTGGTGCGTCCGCTGTATATCTTTTATATTGTGGACTCTTCTCTATAGGAGGGTTTTTTAATGCAAAAAAAGGAATTATATAAAATTGTCTTAGGTGGAATTCTAACCGCATTAGCGGTTGGAATTAGACTTTTCTTTGATTATGTATTTCCAATGGGAAGTACTTCAGGACTACCAATTTATAGTATTCCACTAGTAATTGCTAGTTTAACGTTAGGACCGTTTTATGGCTTGTTAGTGGGAATAACGGCTGATTTAGGAATGGGATTATTAGGCCCATATGATTATATGCCGCTCTTTGGAATTTCAACCATCGTTTGGGCGGTCGTTCCAGGGTTAATTGCGAGAAAAAATTATAACTTTTTAAAAATGGCATTAGCCGTTATTGTATCATATCTTCTTGCAAGCTTTTCTAATACACTCGCGATAATTTTCTACTTTGATTCAAAGACAGCCCTAGCTTCATTTGCGGTAAGAATTCCAGTATTAGTTGGAACTTCACCAGCATTAATTTATCTTGATCACTTAATTTATTCGCGAATTTTGGATTACCAAAACCAAAACGAATTGATTACTGAATAAATCTTATTAAGAATGTCGATTTCGACATTCTTATTTTTATGTAGTATAATAATATAAATAAAGGAAGTGGAAATATGCATTATTTAAACAAAACAGCAACTATTACTAATTATCTAGTCGAAAACACGACAACTAAATTGCGTCCGGCAATTTTAGTTTTACCAGGGGGATCATATTTGTATACATCACCAAGAGAAGCGAAACCTGTCGCCACCGCATACAATGCGGCCGGACTTCACGCATTCGTTTTAGACTATACTACTTTTCCGAAAAATAAAAAAGTAACGGTTGAAGAATTAATTGAAGAAGTTAAAATGGCTCACGCTTATTTAAGTAAAAACCAAAAAGAATTTCAAATTGACCCTAATAATATTTTTGTTGTAGGGTTTAGTGCTGGTGGTCACTTGGCAGCGGCAGTAGCTAACAAGTATCCCAATTTATTTAAAAAAGTGGTGTTATCTTATGCGGCATTAAATATTAATATTGCCGATGAAATGTTTGAAGAATCTGAGGAATTAACGTTTGTTAGAAGAATGTTTAAAGATAATTTAATTTTAGGAGTTACTAAAAATAATCCACCAACATTTATTTGGCACACTTTAGAAGATAATGTTGTCCCAATTGTAGGGTCAATTGAATATATTCATAAATTAAATGAATTAGGCGTTCCATTTGAGGCTCATTTTTATGAAACTGGGGTTCACGGATTATCAGTAGCTAATGAAATCACATCACATGAAGATGGTAGTTGCATGGATCTTCATGCAGCAACTTGGGTAAATCTATCAATTAATTGGCTATTAAAATGAAAGTTAAAGTCATTGGCGGTGGTCTTGCTGGTGTTGAGGCCGCTTATTTCTTAGCTAATCGTGGTTTAGAAGTAGAACTTTATGAAATGAGGCCATTAAAATATAGTAAAGCTCATACATCAGGTTTACTAGCGGAGTTAGTTTGTTCTAACTCGCTAAGATCTAATGATTTAAAAACGGCAGTAGGCCTTTTAAAACGTGAAATGGAATTACTGGGTTCACTCGTTATTAAAGCGGCTAATCATGCTAAAATACTAGGCGGAACTAGTTTAATGGTTGATCGAAATGAATTTAGTAAATTCATTACTGACGTCATTAAAAATCATAAAAAAATTAAAGTTATTAATGAAGAAGTAACTAAATTAGATTTAACTATTCCCACTATCATTGCCGCTGGGCCACTCGCATCTGATGAATTAGTTAATCACTTATTAGAATTAACTGGTGAAGATAATTTAAACTTCTATGATGCGGTTGCCCCAATTATTTCATTTGAATCGATTAATTTAGATATTTGTTACTTCAAAGATAGGTATGTTGAAGGTAGGGGAACATATCTAAATTGCCCAATGTCAAAAGAAGAATATGACAAGTTTTATGAAACTTTAATCAAGGCCGAAAGACATGCTCCAAAAGACTTTGAAAGAGAAATCTTTGAGGCATGCATGCCAATTGAAATTATGGCCAAAAGGGGTTACCAAACCCCACTATTTGGGCCATTAAAGCCAGTCGGGCTTGAAATTGATGGTAA
>JAAYXR010000048.1 GCA_012515785.1 Acholeplasmataceae bacterium
CTTTACGTGCAACGCGTAGAAATTGGAAAGCTAACTTACAAACTGTTAAAATTGTAGATGAAAATGGAGATGTTAAACGCGTTAAAGTTTCAGCTCGTGCCTTGAAGAAAAACAATTTAACTCGTGCATAAAAATTAAAAGTTTTTATAATAAAAAAAGCCAAGTGGCTTTTTTATTTTTATATCGATTATTATAATTCTTTTAATTCTTTAATTTCTTTCTTGCGATTCTTTTGATTAAAAAGATAACTTCCAACAACAGCAATGTCAGCGCCAACCGCTCTGACTTGTTGAATGGTTTCATCGTTGATTCCGCCGTCGACTTCAATTAAGTAATTTAATCCTTGTTCAACTCTAATTCGGTTTAAATCACTAATTTTACCAATTGCTTCTGGCATAAACTTTTGACCACCAAATCCTGGTTCAACACTCATGACTAAAACTAAATCAACAAACGGAAGATATTCTATAATCTCTTCAACTTCAGTCGCTGGCTTAATTGATAATCCAGCTTTGATTCCTTTTTCTTTAATTAATCTAATGGCTTCTAAAAAGTTTTCTGATTCATAGTGAACCGTAATAAATTCAGTTCCCGGAATCGTGAAAGTATTAATCCATTTTAAAGGATCTAAAACCATTAAATGGGTATCTAATGGAACTTCAGTTTCATTGCTAATTGTTTTAGCAATATGTGGCCCAAATGATAAATTCGGAACGAAGTTACCATCCATAATATCTAAATGGATGTAATCAGCGTTATCGATTGATTCGATTTCTTGTTTTAATTTTGAAAAATCGGCAGTTAGTACTGATGGAGCTATTAACATAAATTCACCTCTTAATATATTATTTTTTTGTTTTTTATTTCGTCAATGAAACTTAAGTAATTTTCATATCTTGATGTTAAAATGTTCCCATTTAAAACTTCTTCCTTAATTTTACACTTAGGTTCATTTAAATGGTTACATGAATTGCCAAATCGGCAATCACTACTTAATTCAATAAAATCAGGGTAATAGTTTTTAAGTTCTTCAAATTTGTGGATATCAATATCTAATTTTGAAAACCCTGGTGTATCAGCAATATAGCCGCCACCTATTTTATATAACTCAGAATGTCTTGTTGTATGTCTTCCGCGACCTAAGGCTTTGGAAATTTCACCAGTTCTTAAATCAAGGCCTGGTTTTAAGGCGTTTAAGAATGTCGATTTTCCAACACCTGTTTGTCCAGCTAAGACTGTTATTTTTCCTTCTAAGAATAACCTTTCTTCCGTCACTGATTCAATATCTAAACTATTGACATAATGTACTTCAATTCCTATTTTTTGATAGTATGATAAGTTCTCTTTTAACTCTTTTAATTCTTCGGTTGTTGCTAAATCAATTTTAGTTACTAATATAACTGGAGTTAAATTGTTTTGATAACTTGAAATTAAAAACTTATCTAATAAGTGAAAACTAAATGTTGGTTCAACCACTGAAAATGTCAGTAAAAGTTGATCAATATTAGCAATATCTGGACGTGACAATTCATTTTTTCTTGGAAGGATTTCATCGATTAAGATGGTGTCTTCTAAATCATCATAATAGCAATAATCTCCAACCTTTGGACTTATTTGAAGCAGTTCAGTTTCCTTTTTCGTCCTCTTAGAGATAGTCCGATGAAAACTTGAGCTAGGATCAACTTTAACATACCTTAAGCCACCTCTAGCTTTCGCTTCAAATTCTTGTTTAGATTCAACATCAACTATTGTATAGTTGCCACCAATTAAACGGGTTATTAAAGCGATTTTCCTCATTTTTTCTTCTTCTCCGCTTTACTTCTTAATTGTCCGCAAGCTGCTTCAATATCATGACCTTGTTCCTTACGTAAAGTCACATCTAAACCACCGCGTTTTAACAGGTGTAAAAATCTTTTTTGATTAGCTTCACGGGATCTTTCATATTCAGTTTCAAATACTTTATTATATGGAATTAAATTAATATACACATTCATCCCCTTCAATAAATTAACTAAATTGATAGCATCTTTTTCTCGATCATTAACACCATCAATTAATATATATTCTATCGTCACACGACGATTAGTTACTTGTAAGTAGTAATTTAGTGATTCCATTAATTTTTCAATGTTATAAACATTATTAATTTTCATTAATTTACTTCTTAATTCATCAGTTGCTGCATGGAGTGATAAAGCTAAGTTAACCTGAAGTTTTAAATCAGCGAATTCATAAATTTTCGGAACGATTCCACTAGTTGAAACTGTTAATCTTCTGGCACCTATATTAAAGCCTTTTTGGTGGTTTAATATTTTTAATAATTTAACGACATTATCAAAATTATCAAAAGGTTCACCAATTCCCATTAAGACTACTGAATCAATTTTTTCACCCATTAATCTTTCTGATTCCAAAACTTGTAAAACCATCTCTCCTACATCTAAATTACGAATTCTTTTTAGTTGTCCTGAGGCACAAAATGAACACCCAATATTACAACCAATTTGAGTCGAGATACATATACTATTTCCGTAATGATGTCTCATTACAACTGATTCAATTAGGTTACCATCTAAAAGTTTATATAAAAACTTCTGAGTGCCATCAGTAGAAACTTGTCTTTGAATTAATGCTAATGAGTCAAAAGTATAATTATTGTTTAAATACTCTAAAAGATCACTAGGTAAGTTTTTCATTAACTCAAAAGAGTTAACTTTTTTATCATATAGCCAATCCCAAACTTGAGATGTGCGATATTTTTTAAAACCTTTTTCTAGTAATAATTCTTGCAGATCTTCAAAAGTATAATTATAAATTAACTTCATCTAATTTCCGCCTTAAATACGTGAGATAATCTATTCATAACACTTCTCATCAATTTATCAACTTCGCTTGATTCTAATGTTTGTTCCTTATTGTTAAAGACTAAACGATAAGCAAGTGATTGGTGCCCTTCTTTAATGTGTTCACCCACGTAAATATCAAATAATTCTAAACTAACTAAATATTTACGAGCGGTTTGTCTAATAATTTGTTCGATTTCTAAAATGTTCACATCTTTAGAAATAACGAACGCAATATCACGCTCAACACTTGGAAATCTACTAACTGGTTCATAATCATTAACAAAATTGAGCGAAAGTAAATATTCTAAATCTAATTCAATGACGTAAACTTTATCATCTTTAATTAATTTTGGATGAATTTCACCAATAACACCAATAATATTTTCGTTATGAATAATATACCCTTGACGATATGGATGAAGTGATTTGTTACTACTTTCTTTTAAAGTAACTTCTACTTTTAATTGAGAAAGCAAGTTTTCTAATAACCCCTTGGCATCATAAAAATCAATCTTTAAATTATCTTTTTGCCATAGATTATGATTAAGTTTTGAGTTTAATAAAATTGATAAATATTTCTTCTCAATTCCTTTAGCATAAACGCTACCAATTTCAAAAATATTTACAACTTTGTTCTGACGAGAAACGTTATATTGATAAGTCTTAACTAAGCCATTAAGTAAACTTTGTCTCATCACCATTCTCTCTTCAGTAAGTGGCATTAAGATTTGATAAGGTTCACCGATATTATTAAAATCATGGATTGATTTTAAATCAATTAAACTATAGGTAATTGCTTCATTTAATCCTAGTGATGCTAAGTGATTACGTAGCATTGTTTCTTTATTAGCTTCTACTGCTTTTCCACCCGCTAAATCATCAATTAGTGACTTGTTTTTAATATTGTTATAACCATACATACGACCAACTTCTTCAGCGATATCAGCAGGTATTTTTAAATCCGGTCTTCTTAATGGGATTTTAACTGTAACTTCATTTTCTTTAACTTTAGTTTCAAAATGAAGTGAATTTAAAATTGATACTATTTTTTCAGTTGTTAGTCTAGTACCTAAAATTTTATTAATATATTTAGTTTTAAAAGTAATTGTATGTGGTTTTAAAACTTTTGATTGAGCCGTTGAAATACCCTTATAAACCTTAGCATCAGCATACTCAACTAATAAATACGCCGCAGTTTCTAACGCTAATTTAACAATACTTTGGTCAACACCGCGTTCATAGCGAAGTGAAGAATCACTTCTACCAAATTTAGCCGCAGTCTTTTGAATCCGTTCCGGTAAAAAGTGTGCGGCTTCAATAATAACTTTAGTTGTTGTATCTAAAATCATTGAGTTCTTTAAACCAACAACCCCACCAATAGCCATTGGTGTGGTGCCATTAGTAATTACGATATCTTCTTTTGATAAAGTATATGTTTTATCACCAAGTGATTCAACAACTTCTTTGTCATGTGCACTTCTTACCACAATTTCTTGTGAGCCAAAGTGGTCATAGTCAAACATGTGAAGTGGTGTTCCATATTCAAACAAAACAAAGTTTGAAATATCAACTACGTTATTAATTGGTTCAATTCCTCTTTTAATAAGTTCACTTTGTAACCACCATGGCGATGATTTAATCGTAACTTCAGCAACTCTAGCATGATATACGGTACATCCATCGTCTAAAATTGATACTTTCATTGGATTTAAAACATCTACTTCTTTAACATTAAATTTAGGTAGAGTAATCTTTTGTCCGGTTACCGCTGCTAAATCATAGGCATAACCTAAAGTTGAAAGTAAATGTCCCGCATTTGGAGTTAAGTCTAACTCCATAACAAATCCTTCAAATTTTAGTGCTTCAAGTGCGTTTTTACCAAGTTCAACCGGATTTGGAAATGCAAAAATACCACCAGCATATTCTTCTGGAATATCTTTAACATGTAACTCTTCAAGTGAACAAATCATTCCTTCACTCTTTTGACCACGAATTACCGCATCTTTAATAACAAAATCACCTGGTAGAACCGCTCCAACAAGAGCCACAATTACATATTGTCCAGCTTTAACGTTACTTGCACCACAAACGATATCTCTAATTACGCCATCACCAACATCAACTTTGGTCAGTGATAAAGTATCAGCATTTGGATGTTTATCTCTTGAGACAACATATCCTGTAACTAGTCCTTTTGCCTCGACATAATTAGGAATATATGAATCAACTTCAGTAATATGTTCATTAGTTAGTTCAAATATATTTTTAGGAATTTTAACCCATTTTTCTAATTGTGTTTTTGTAATAATCATTTAAAATTCCTCCGTAAATTGTTTTAAAAATCTAATATCATTGGTGTAAAAATGTCTAATATCTTCAATTTGATAACGTAGCATCGCTAGTCTTTCAACACCAACCCCAAAGGCAAATCCACTAAATATATTTGGATCATATCCGCCCATCTTTAACACGTTTGGATGAACCATTCCTGCTCCTAAGATTTCAATGTATTGCTTAGTACCATCTTTTTTCGTAAATAAAACATCAACTTCAATGCTTGGTTCAGTAAACGGGAAGTATGATGGACGAAGTCTCATCTTGGCTTCCCCTTTAAATAAAAAGTTAAGCATATCTTGAAGGGTTTGTTTTAAGTTGGCAAAACTGATATTTTCGCCAACTACTAAACCTTCAATTTGCATAAATTGATGGCTATGTGTTTGGTCATCTTCATCACGGCGATAAGTTTTACCGGGGCAAATAATTTTAAGCGGTTTTCCTTCTTTAGCTAAC
>JAAYXR010000049.1 GCA_012515785.1 Acholeplasmataceae bacterium
GTTACTATTGAAAAAGTTAGTAACACAACTATAAATACATAATATAATACAGTGAGTACTATCTTCGAAATTCTTTTAATATGGCTATTATCTTTTACTTGTTCCATAACATACTCCTTTGTGAAAATCCTTCTTATTATTTATTATAACATAAATAATTAAGAATTATCCACTTTTTTATAATATTTTCAAGGATGTGGGTTTTTTAGCCCACATCCCCGAATTATATTAATAAAATCAGAGTATAAAATTATTCTGCTAACGCAAATTCTAAAGCAACATTAATTTTACCATTTAAAATTGCGTTTAGTGCATCGTAGTCAAATCCTTCTAAATAAACTCTTATTATGACCATAACGGTATAATATCCAGCGCTTGGAGTAGTACCAAATGCTACTGAAAATTGTGATCCGTTGATAGAAGTCACAGTAGGAGCAACTCTTGTAGTAATTGATGAAGTATCAATAGCGTCCCACGCAGCTTGAACACTTTTACCTGTCATTTTTTGGAAATAATCATGAGCGCCTTTAGCAAATGTTCCTGGTTTTCCAGTATTTAGATCTGTTCCATCACCTAATACTGAGTTTGATGCTGAATTCGGAGCTTCATAAACAATTGTATTAGATTCTGTTGTATCTACTATTTTACCAACTGAAATTCTTGCAGCATCATGTGGATAGTAAGCTTCTGTATTACTTGGAGTTACAGTTCCGCTTGAACCATAAGTAGATTTATTGTGTGTAAATGTAAGTCCTGGGGCCCATTGAATTGCTTCAGTTGAATTTAAAGTTACACTTGACCATTTTAAATTAGCACTTTGCTTTTTAGTTCTAAATTCTAATTTAAATTCTAATACGCCAGAATCTGTTGTTTGTAGATCGGCAATAGGGGCACTCAACGAAGTAATAGAGCCAACAACTAATTTTTTAAATGTTTGCCCTTCTTGTGATGTAACCGCATCAAATCTAAATTGAGACATTGTTTGACCATAGTCAGCAGCTAATCTTTGTAAAAAAGTTGTTTCGTCTAAAAATTGAGACCATTCGCTATTACCAGCATCTCCTACATAACGAAACTCTAATCCTTCTTCGCTTTTGACATTTAATTCAATTGATTCTGTTGAAACTGCTTGTCCAACTGTAAACCACGCATATGTTGTTGTACCTAATGCAACAACCGCTAAGACTAATGCGAAAATCGCCATTAATGTTTTTTTAGTTAATTTTTTCATACTCTTTTCTCCTTTTCTTAACTAATTTTTTTTAATTTCTTACTGCTTTAAATTGCAGTTGTATTTTAATTCGGTCTTCTAAGACCGGATCAAACAAATCAGCGTCCCAACCTTCTATCCAAATATTCATTGTAATTTTTCCGGTATAGTAAGTTTTTCCGTCAAATTCTTTTACCTCATCTAGTACAACTAATTTTGAAGTATCATCATAACTAAATGGACCATTCGGATCAAATTCCGATAACTTGTAAATGGTTGGGGGTGTTTCGGTCGGCAGTGTAATTATTCTAGTTGTCGCTTTCCTATAATAATCATACGCTCCGTAAGGTTTTCCAAAACCTCGATGTTCATTGCCACTTAAATCAAATATCTTAACAACCTCTTCTCCATCTATAGTGGAAATAGTTGAAATTCTTACGGCTCCACTAACATAATATGTTCTTAGTTCATGTGCTTCAACAATTTCATTTTCATCATATAGAAAATCAAATCTCGAACGATATTTCACTCCTTTAGAAACAATAAATGTTCCTTCGGGTGGTTGATACTGATCAAATATGACACTATCAGAAATATTATTTGCTAGATAAACCACGTGTTCTCTTACGGAGTCGGTTCTAAAATAGAAATCAACACTAATATATTCACTATTTGGCTTAACCGAAATCTCATCTCTTAAGTGTCTAAAGTTTTTGCCATCCATTGTTGTAATATCTAATAATTTGTTTCCTTTAAACACATTAATCATTTCTTCTTTAGGAAGTTCGTCATAATAGGTTTCGCCATCAAGTGAGATTTGTAATTTATCACCTAGGGTTGCAATTAAGGTGATTGATTCAATTTGGCTAGTTCTTGCAATTGAGATCCATGCAAACGTTGAAGCTCCTAAGGTTAATGCTAGTAACATGAGGGCAAGAAACGCGATAATAGTTCTTCTCATACTATTCATTGGCTTCACCTGCCGTATCAACTGTAAAGACTAAATTAATCTTAACAGCTCCGCCTAACATTGTTGCATTACTGCGATTACCGTCGATGTAGACTATTAAGGTAAACTTTCTCATTTCACCAACTTGTAGGTTGGGAATTTTATCTCCACCTAAGTAGTCATTATCGTCTACTTTGTAGAAGTATCTCTTAACTGGCTCTTCACCGGTGTTACTATGTTCATAGAAGATAATCATCATCGCATCATCAAGATTTTTTTGTGAACCCACGATTCTAAAGCCATAACTAATATCAACTACTTCTTCGCCGTTATTCTTTAAATAAAACGTATACGCGATGTAATTATTATTACCATCTGGGTCAATGTATTGGCCACCTTCTGATTCCAAAATTTCACCAATTCGTAAAATGTTTTCTTCAAGAATATCAAGGGTGTCTCTAACTGGCTCTAAAACTAATTTTTCTTCGCCACCGATAGAGTCGCGGTCTTCGAATAGAACAATCCCTTTGCGTTCAGCAACATGGGTTAGTTTAATTAAAAACGTTCCAGTAAATTGTCCGTAAATGGTAA
>JAAYXR010000050.1 GCA_012515785.1 Acholeplasmataceae bacterium
AATAGAATCGTTGTTACATTAATTCATGAAATGTTAAGAAATAATAAGAAACTAGGACTTGCTAGTTTATGTATTGGTGGCGGTATGGGTACTGCTGTAATTTTAAAGAAAGTATAAAAAATAAAAAAGGAGAGTATTTAAAATGAAAAGATTAGAAGGAAAAGTCGCTGTTATTACAGGCGGAGCTAAAGGTTTAGGAAGAGCAATGGCTGAAACATTTGCTAAAGAAGGAGCAAAAGTAATCGCTGTTGATATGGCACAACCAGAATATACGTGCAAAAATGTTGAGTTTTACGAGTTAAACATCACTGATGAACCAGGCGTTGAAAAATTTAGAGACTATGCGGTTGAAAAATACGGACATGTTGACATTTTAATTAATAATGCTGGTATTACTAGAGATGCAATGCTTCATAAAATGACAACTGATCAATGGAATTTAGTTATTGATGTAAACTTAAAAGGTGTTTTCTTAATGGGTAGAGCTTTTGGAGCTCACATGAGAGAAATTGGCGGTGGATCAATTGTTAATATTTCATCGGTAGTAGGTGAATTTGGTAACATTGGTCAAACTAACTATGCAGCTACTAAAGCTGGTGTTATTGGAATTACTAAATCATGGGCTAAAGAATTAGCAAGATTTGATCGAGCAACTCAAAAATATATTCCAGTAAGAGTTAACGCAATTGCTCCTGGATATACTATGACTGACATGATGAAAACTGTTCCACAAGACTTACTTGACAAATTTGCTGGTCAAACTATGTTAGGAAGACTTGGTCAACCACAAGAAATTGCTGATGCTGCACTATTCTTAGCATCTGATGAATCATCATATATAACTGGTCATGTATTATCAGTTAATGGTGGAATGAGACTATAAAAACGTCGACAAATATCGTATAATAGAAAGGAAGGATGGTTTGATGAAAAAACCTGTTATTGGAATAAAATCAATTGGTATTTATTTACCAAGAAAGAAAATGACCGCTAAACAAGTATCAGAAGCTACTAATGGTTTTTGGACTGAAGAAGCAGTTATTGAAAAATTAGGAATCGTTGAAAAACATATTCCTGGTAAAAAAGATGGCTCTCAAGAAATGAGTGCTAAGGCAGCCTTAAAAGCCGTTAAAAATGCTAAGATTGATCCAAAAGAAATTGATTTAATTTTAGACATTACTGAAGAATGGAAAGAATATCCACTTACCACTTCAGCATTATACGTTCAAGGTGTTCTTGGTGCTGAAAATGCATGGGGAATTGACGTTCAAAACCGTTGTTGTACTGCAATTAGTGCGATGACTATTGCTAAAAATATGATGTTAGCTGACGATGAAATTAATACCGTTTTAATTACTGGTGGATATCGTAACGTTGATTATGTTAATTATACTGATAAACCAATGTCAATGATGTATAACCTTGGCGCTGGTGGAGCCGCAATTATTCTTCAAAAAGGATACAATAAAAATGTTTTATTAGGTTCACACATTATCGGTGATGGAACTTTAGCGAGAACTGCTGGCGTTGAAATTGGTGGACAAGCTAATCCAATTAACTCAAGAAACTGGAAAGAAGCTAAAAAATCACTAAGATTAATGGATGCACAAAAAATGAAGGATAGATTAAATGCAGTATCTATGCCTAACTGGATTAAGTGTATTGATGAATCTTTAAGAAAATCAGGATACACTAGAGAAGATTTCTCTCGTGATGGATATTTAGGAAT
>JAAYXR010000165.1 GCA_012515785.1 Acholeplasmataceae bacterium
GCAACAAAACTAACTTTAGCTTCAGTTACTGGTGGTTCATTTGAGCTAACCATTTCAACAATCTTAAATTGTTTAACGGTAATGACATCACCATTAGCGGCTCCAGATAACTTACCATATCTGAATTCTAGATATCTGTTAGCTGTCGTATCTTTATCGACAACAAACTCAATTTCATGAATCGCAAATTCAGTTCCAATTGTAAATTCTAAAGCACCCTTACTAGTGTAGTATTCATACCATGGATCTTGGTTTAATTGACAACCCATGTTAATTAATACTTTGCGTTCTGAACTACCTTTAATTTCGACAATAACTTTATAATTTTTACCTTGATCTAAAGAACCAATGTTAACTTTAGCATGTGCATATGATGCCCATCCGCCGATATCACTAACAGTAAATGTTGCCATTCCATCAGCATAAGCAATGGTTGATGATCCGCTATTTCCATTAGCAAACATTTGATCCCAAAGAACATCTAACATTACATGTCCTTCAACTAATTGTTCTTTAACTAATTCGATAACTTCAAATTGTTCAACATAAATGATATCTCCGTTAGCTGCGTTAGCTAAGCCACTTCCAAATCTAAATTCTAAGTATGCTTGGGTTACATTTTCTTGGTTAGCTTTATAAATCATTTCATAAACCATGTATTCTTCAGTAATTGAGAAAGTTTCTCTTCCTTCAACGATTTCAAAGAAATTATACCAAGGATCTTCATCTAAAGACTTACCAACTTTAACTTGAACTTCTCTAACTTTGCTAGCTTTTAATTTCATTCTAACTAAATAGTAGTTATTGATAGCACTTGCGCCAGTAACATCTAATTTTAAGTGAGCAAAACTAGTCCAACCACCGATATCGACTACTTCTAATTTTAATGATCCATCAGCTTCTTCAGTTACAGTTAAGGCTGAAGAGTTACCATTAGTAAATCCTGGTTGACCTAAACCATCAACTAAGACATTACCTTCAACTAATTCAAACGCTTCTTCGACAACGACAGTAATTACGACTGTTGCTTCGTTTCCAGCAGCATCTTGAACTTTATAAGTAACTTCAAATTCACCTAATACTTCGGCTTTACCACCTACCATAAAGGCATCAGCGCCAGTAATATTATCCATTGTTAAAGCAATCGGTCCGTCAACATTATCATTAACTCTAAAGACTTTAGTTAAATCTAATTCTTTACCTTGTTTAACTTTTAAGATGCCATCTTCTACTAAATCACTAGCAAATTTAGGAGCTTCTTTATCTAATACTGTAAAGGTAATTGTGTGTTCAGCTTGATTTCCTGATAAGTCTCTGGCTTTATAAACAACATCATATGTTCCAGCTTTATTAACATCAACTGAACCAGTAATAGTAACAATTAGCTCTTCAGCAGTATCAACATTATCAGTAACGATAACACAGTCTCTTAAAACAATTGGATCACTAAATTGATCAACAGTTTTAACTAGTCCAGCTACTTCAGCAATCACTGGAGCCTCAGTATCAGCCGTTGCTAAAACTTCAATTTCAAGTTCAAGTGTTGCTTCATTTCCTTGTGAGTCTGCTACTGTATAAACAACAGTATAGACTCCGGCAGCATTCATATTAACATCTGATAAATCAATCATTGCATCAGTAATCGTAATATGTTTAGCATCTTCTAAGTCATATGCCGAAACATATAGTTTAAAATCAACGGTTGCGCCTTTACCAAACTTGGTTGGAAGTGATGAGTCAACAGTTAACTCAGGTGGATTATCAACATTAGACATTAAGTAGAATTGGAAGTTATCAAATGTAACTGGGTTATTTAATTCTTTTGATTTATCCCAATAGAAGGTTCCTAATTTTAACTCAACTTTAACAGTTCCATAACCACCTTGTGACATTTCAGAGTGAACAAAGAAAATAACGTGATAAGTCTTTATTTCTGTTGTTAAGTCAATTGGATAGTTATGAGCTCCCTTAAAGTTTTCAATCCAACCTAAAGCTTCAGTCGTATCAAGACCGATTCTTACTGTCATATTTCTTGCAACAGTTGCTTTAGCATCAAATTTTAACATATACCAGTTGCCAGTTCTAAATACACCTTGTTCGTATCTTAATGCTGGAGATGATGCTGAATCCCAACCAGCGTCAGCTTGACCTTTAACTTCGTGAATCATCACACCATCAACAAACTCTAGTCTCTTTTCACCAGCTCCGCCGTTTAAAATCCAATTATCAGCTTCAGCTGAACCAGTATCAAATCCAGGATCTTTAATAATATCAGTTGCATAAGTTGTTAAAAATTGAACATTAACTTTAGCCTCAGCGCGGTTACCAGCATTATCTACTGCAAAGATAGTAATTTCTTCTAAAGTATCAAGTTCACCTAAGACTAAATTACCAAAATCAACATCTAATTTAGATGTAACATTACCATCAACATTATCTTGGGCAGTAACGCCTTTAATAATAAATGGTTTTAAGACTGCTGGATCAGTAATACTTCCTGGTAAAAATACTGCATAATCTTCCGGTACGGTAATTACTGGGGCTTCACTATCAACTGCTACACCAAATCTTAATGTAACATTCGTCACAACAGCTGATGCCGGTCCAGTTAGTTTTAGCTGGCCATCAGTAATTTCTTGATTTAATCTAAAATATACTGTGTACTCTTTTTCAGTTGTTGTTAATGAAACCTTATTTTGTGAAGTAGCATTAGTAAGCGTAAATGATAAATCAGCAGCCGCTGCATTTGATGCTTTAAACTTTAACTCGGCTAATCCAAACGGAGCAAGTGATGTATCAATTGGTCCGCTTGAGACAGTTGCTGTTAATACACCATTTTCATAAGCTACTTCTGGCGCTATTACGTTATCATAGAATTCAAAATTTCCTAATGACACAGTAATTGTTCTTTCAGATGATGCTTTGTTACCGGCTTCATCTTCAGCTTTATATGTTAAAACATATTCGCCAACTTTCCAAATATTGACTTCACCTTCAACAGTAAAATCAACATTGCCATCAATTGCATCTGTAGCAGCTACACCAGCCCTTGGATCAAAAGCTTCACCAACGAGAATTTGCTTATCAGCTACTCCTGTAAGCATAGGGGCTTCGTTGTCTGTTAGTACTACAGTAACTGTGATGGTCACTTCTGCTTTATTACCATCACTGTCATAAACAGTGTAAGTAACGGTGTATTCGCCCACACGGTTAACGTTAACATTACCTGTATAAACGATACTATCAGTTAGTATCCCATCTTCTTCATCGGTAGCAGTTATACCATCTAGAGGTATAAATCGTGTACCCTTTTCGATAGTTTGATCTTTTGCGCCATGAATGACTGGATTGTTATTAGTCTTAACTGGTTTTTCTTCACACGCAACAGCAAACATCAAAGCTGCCACTAAGGCAAAAGACAATAAAATTCTTTTGAAAATTTTCATAAAATCCTCCTTTTTCATTTCTTTTATGATTA
>JAAYXR010000051.1 GCA_012515785.1 Acholeplasmataceae bacterium
AAGGAATCTTTCGTGTTATTCAATCGATTCCATCACCTAAAGCTGAACCTTTTAAAATGTGGTTAGCGCAAGTAGGAAAAGAAAGAATAGATGAAGTTATAGATCCGGAATTAACAATTGATCGAGCCTTAGAAACCTATCTCAAAAAAGGTTATTCTAGAGAGTGGATTAATCAAAGACTTCAAGCGATTCAAGTAAGAAAAGAGTTAACGGATACTTGGCAAGACCATGGCATTAAGGAAAATAGAGAATTTGCCATACTTACTAATGAAATTACTAAAGCGTGGTCGGGAATGACTACAAGAGAATATAAAGATTTTAAAAATCTTAAAAAAGAAAACCTAAGAGATAATATGTCGACATTAGAATTGGTTTTAAATATGCTGGCAGAGGCCACTACAGCTGAACTCACCAAGGAGAAAAACCCACAAGGTCTAATTGAGAATAAAGAAGTTGCTAAGGAAGGTGGTACTGTTGCCGGAAATGCGAGAAAGGATATTGAGTCTAGAACAGGAAAACCAGTAATTACTAAAAAGAATGCGGTAGATTTTTCTAAATTAATAGAAGATGTTTCTGAAAAAAACAATAAAAAATAATTATTTTACGATATAAAATATTTAGCTATACCCCTATCATGGGGGTTTTTTAATTAAATCATATAAAAGTTTGTAAGCGCTTGCATATATATCTTAAAATATGGTATATTTTAATTGAAAATGAAGGAGGGACTTGACATGATAATCGGTATACCTAAAGAAATACTTAAAGGAGAAAAAAGAGTCTCAGCGACACCTCAAACAGTTAAAAAAATGATTAAGGACGGTCATAAGGTTTTAGTTGAAAGAAATGCTGGTGTTGACTCTTTTTATTTAGATGAAGAATACATGGAAGCGGGAGCAGTCATTATTGATGATGTTAAAGATTTATATGCAAAAGCGGAAGTTGTATTAAAAGTTAAGGAGCCACAACTTAATGAAAAATTAGGAAAACATGAAATTGACATGATGCGCAAAGGGGCAATCTTAATTACGTTTTTACATCCAGCTAATCATGTGAACCATGAAATGGTTTTGATGTTAAAAAATAAAGGTATTACCTCATTGACTTTAGATGGTATACCGCGGATATCACGAGCCCAAGCGATGGATGCCTTAAGCTCAATGTCAACATGTGCTGGTTATAAAAGTGTGATGATTGCCGCTAATAATTTACCTAAATTTTTACCGATGATAGGTTCAGCCGTTGGTATGATTAGGCCAAGTAACGTGTTTGTTGTCGGGTGTGGGGTAGTTGGCTTAAGGGCGATTGCCACCGCCAAAGGATTAGGGGCTCAAGTATATGCCTGTGATATTAGACCAGAGGCAGTCGAACAAGCTAAATCTTTGGGAGCAAGAATTGTTGAACTTGATATTCCAAAAGAAGTGGCTCTCTCAAAAGACGGGAAACATGCTAATAGTTTGCCAAAAGAATACTTAATTAAAGAGCGCGAACAAATTAAAGATATGGTTAAAAATGCTGACATTATTATTCTTTCAGCCTTAATTTTTGGCAAAGAAGCCCAAATACTAGTAACTGAAGATATGGTTAAATCAATGAAACCAGGAAGTTATATCGTTGATATTTCAATTGACCAAGGTGGTAACTGTGCTTTAACTAAACCAGCTGAAGTAATTGAAGTTGACGGGGTTAAAATTGATGGAACTAAAAACATTCCAGGAATGATCCCAGCTAGTTCAACTTATATGTTTGCGGAAAATGTTTATAACTTCTTAAAATACTTAGTAAAAGATAATAAATTACATTTAGATATGAGTGATGAAATTGTTACATCGACATTAGTAACTCATGATTATAAACTTCTACATGAAGGGACAATTGAGGCGATGAAATCATGACAACACTACAAATAATCTTAATTGTTATTTTTATTGTTGCGGCTATTATTGGTTATTTTCTAATTAATAATGTTCCTAGTTTATTACACACCCCGTTAATGAGCGGGATGAATGCCCTATCTGGTATTACCATTTTAGGAGCAATTATCGCTACTGCAATCGCAACTAAAGGCGGTATCGTCTCACAATATTTAGGCGGGATTGCCATAATCGCGGCCGTAGTAAATGTTTTTGCTGGTTTTGGTGTTACTGATCGAATGTTAGGAATGTTCCACGCGGAGGCGAAAAAAGATGATAAGTAATTTAGCGTATTATATTATTTCCGCGGTTATAGTTTTAGTAATACTGTTAGGGATTTATTTAATGAGCCGTGTTAAAACGGCAAGACTTGGAAACGGATTAAGTGCACTAGGGTTGCTTGCGGCAACCATTACCATTTTACTAAAATATGAAATTATTGAAATATGGCAACTCCATATTTATTTTCAAATTGGAATTATCATCGGCTTAGTAATGGCTTTTAAAGTTAAAATGATTAACATGCCGCAAATGATTGCCTTACTTAATGGTTTAGGAGGCCTTGCAAGTACAATAGTCGGAGGCTTTGCCTTATATCAAATTGGTGCGGGAGCGGATACCTTTTCAATTATTTCAAGTGTACTGGCAATCTTAATTGGAAACATTACCTTTGTTGGTAGTTTAATTGCGGCCTTGAAATTAAGCCGAATAATTTCACAAAAACCTGTAAGAATCAAATTTTATGGAGTTTTCATTATTTTAAACATTATCTTAATGGTTGCGTTAATATTTGTAAGTGCCTTTATTAAAAATATTGAACTAATTATTTTATTAGCATCTTTAATTCTTTCAACCTTATTTGGTTTAATCTTTTCGTTATCAATTGGTGGAGCCGATATGCCAATTACGATTAGTTTACTTAATAGTTTATCAGGAGTAGCGGCTTCAATATCAGGGCTTGCGATTGGTGATCCGCTCTTAGTAGCAGTGGGAGCAATCGTTGGAGCTAGTGGATTAATTTTAACAAGAATTATGGCTAAAGCGATGAATAAACCAGTGCTTCACATTATTATGGGAAAGACAACCATTTCTCACAAACAACCTCCAAAAGAGAAAGAAGAACTAAAAGAAACATTCATTCAAACGAAAGATCCATATCAAATCTTTGATGAAGCTGAAGAAGTTATTATTGTTCCTGGATACGGAATGGCGGTTGCTCAAGCTCAATTTTTAGTTAAAGAATTAACTGACTTTATTAAATCTAAAGGGGGACATGTTCGTTTTGCAATTCACCCAGTCGCTGGGAGAATGCCTGGTCATATGAATGTGTTACTGGCTGAAGTTGATGTTGATTATGATGACTTATATGATATGGATTCAATTAATGATGACTTTAAAGATACCGATTTAGTGATTATTATTGGTGCTAATGATGTGGTTAATCCAAGTGCGAAAACTGAAGAAGGAACTCCATTATATGGAATGCCAATTTTACATGTAGATGAAGCTAGAAATATCTTTATTTTCAATTACGATACTATGCCGGGATATAGTGGTGTTGATAACCCACTATATACAAGTGATGTTCATTTGTTCTTAGGGGATGCGAAAGTTACCTTACAAGAGTTTTTAAACCATTATAAAAAATAAAATATGATGTGAATCCATAAAAAGATGGACTAAATTGAACGGACTTTCAAAAGTTAGAGAGAAGGTATAATATACCCAATCAATAACTAGAAAGCCTTTTGTTCGACATTTTGGTTACGTTATAAATAAGTTATCGACCGATTATGCGAACGAATAAAAATATATCGACCGTTTTTTCGAACGAATAAAAATATATCGTTGATATTGAGCAATTGAAGTGCTATAATATAAATGAAAGGATTGATGAATATGCGAATAAATTTTAGTGAGACTAGACAAAAAGAATTAAAAAGAGAATATACAGACACCATCTTAAAGACTATTTCAGCTTTTGCTAATTACGATGGTGGCCAAATTTTAATAGGTATTGATGAAACGACCAAAGAACTAGTTAATGTAGCAGATTATGTAGGTCTTAAACTAAAAATTGAAAACAAGATAAACGATTCAATTACACCAAGACCCCGATATGATATAAAAGTTTTAAGTATTGAGGAAAAGAATTTATTGGAAATTAATGTTTATCCGGGGATGAATAAACCATATATGTATAAAGGGGTCGCATATCAAAGAAATGATACATCTACGATTCCAGTTGACCAATCAGCTTTGGTAGAATTATCCTTAAAAGGCAAAAACATTTCATATGATCAATTAGAGATTGATGAAGATGATTTACAGTTCTCTGTTTTAGACAAAAAATTGAATGAAGTTAGACCGGTTTCCAATTTTAATAAAGATATTCTCATAACTTTAGGGTTAATAACAAATAATAAATATAACATTGCCGCTCAATTGATCGCTGATGAAAATAAAAATATGACTTTTGGGATAGATATGGTGCGTTTTGGTCGTTCGATTTCTGAATTCCTTGACAGAAAAACTATTACTGGAAAATCCATACTATTGCAATATGATGGCGCTATTGAAATGTTTGTAAAACATTATCCTGAAATTGAAAAAGTTGAAGGTATTAAAAGAATCAAAAAACAGCCAATACCATATGAAGCCTATAGGGAAGCAGTGGCTAATGCTATCGCACATAGAAGTTATTTGGTTTCATCAAATATTAAAATTGAAATGTATGACAATAGAATTGAAATTATATCCCCAGGTGGGCTTCCTCATGGTGTCACAAGAGAGAATTATTTAAAGGATAATCTATCAATTCCAAGAAATACAATCATATCTCAAGTATTGTACACTTTAGGCATTATTGAAAAGTTTGGAACGGGTATAAGAAGGATGAATGATGCCTATTTCGGCTATGATAAAAAGCCTACCTTTGTTATTAAAGATACATTCATAAAAGTCATTTTGCCAAATGTTCTATTTAATGATTTTGAGATGAATGAAGAAACAAGAGTGCTGAACTTATTAGATGTCAAAGTTGAAATAACTAGACAAGATGTTGAAAGTTTGCTCAATGTTAATAAAACAAAGGCCGTGGAGTTGCTGAATAAATTAATAACAAAAGGTTTAGTCAAATCTGTTGGAACTGGTAAAAATATAATTTACACAAAAAAATAGACATAAATAATCGATTACTTAACCTACAAATGTTAATATAAAAGTACTCAATAATGTGCATGTAACTTTCCCCAGTTACAATCATTAATGAAAAGATAGTTCTTATTTGATAATTTATGAATAAAAAACAAAAATAAATTAGTTAAAGAAAACACCACGATTCATGTTTGATATGTGGTGTTTTTCTAATTCATCCTAATTTTTTGATTTTTTCTATTTCTAGATAACGCGTTTTTAAAGCCTTTTCATATGGAGATTCATCTTTTGGATTATAGTATTTTTTATTCTTTATTTTAAGAGGTAAATAATTCTGTTCATTGATTGATCCTGGGTCATCATGTGGGTATTTATAGATCGCTGGATTTTTACGAATCGCCTTATTATCGGCATGTGGTGGAACGACTCCAGTATCAATATTTTTAATGTCATTTAAGGCCTCATCAATTGCTAAATATGCACTGTTAGATTTTGGACTTAATGCCATCTCAATTACGACATTAGCCAGTGGGATTCTCGCTTCTGGAAGTCCCACTTTTTTCGCCACTTCATAGGCGGTATAAACTTTAGGCGCAAGATTAGGATTGGCTAATCCAATATCTTCGTAAACAATAACCATTAACCGTCTACCAATTGATTCTAAATCTCCTAAAACAAGTAATCTACCTAAGTAATGAATTGATGCGTGAACATCGCTGCCGCGAATTGATTTTTGAAGTGCTGATAATAATTCATAATAATTATCTTCGCCACCATCTAAATTTAAATGAGGCATTCCCATCACCATTCTAACAATATTTGGTGTTAAAAGATCGCCGTCTTTTAAAACTAAGCTAGTGGCCTCTAGTAAATTAAGAGCTGATCTAACTTCATGGTTAGAAAATCTAATAATTAAATCAAGAGCTTCATCTGAAATTGAGAATCTAAGATCAAGTTCGTTTTTACCACGTTCAATTACTTTCTTTAAATCTTCATCCTTTAAGTCTTTGACTTGGTATAAATGACATCTTGATCTTACGGCTGGGTTAATATTTTGATAGGGATTAAGTGCCGTTAATCCAATAATTGTAACTTTACCCGATTCAACAAACGGCAGTAGATAATCTTGAACATCAGACTTCATTCGGTGAATCTCATCAATGATTAAAAGAATATTGTGGTAAGTAGTGGTATTGCAAATATCCATCAGTTTAGCTTTATTGTCAGTTGAGGCATTAAAAAAGTAAGTATCAAGTTGTGATTTTTCACTAAAAATCGTCGCAATTGTCGTTTTTCCAGTTCCTGGATTTCCATACAATATAAACGATAAATACTTACCAGTTTCTAACATTTTGGTTAAAATTCCATTTTTACCAACTAAATGGTCTTGACCAACGACCTCACTAAATTCAGTTGGTCTTAATCGATACGCTAATGGTTTCAT
>JAAYXR010000052.1 GCA_012515785.1 Acholeplasmataceae bacterium
TACTCCAAGAGAAAACTAATTAGTAATTTTAAAAAACATTATAATCTTGATTATAAAGGCAATAAATTTGGCTATCATTTGGAAGAACAAGTAAGAATTGGAGAAAGGTATCCAATTTTAGAAGATGAAAACGGAACTCATGTTTTTAGATCAAGAGTCACTAATAGTTTTAATGTTTTAAATGAGTTAAAAGAAGTAGTTGATTACTTTGTGATAGATACTTTATTTAAAGATGATATTTACGGAAAAAATATTTTAAGTTTATATAAAAACGGTTATGAAAAGTCGCAAGTCGAATCTATTTTAGAAATTTATGATGAAAAATGGGATGATGGATTTTACACAACCAAGACAGTTTATTTAAAGGAAGATTTATGATTGAATTATTAGCTCCAGCTGGAGATTTAGAAAAATTAAAATACGCTTTAATTTATGGCGCCGATGCTGTATATATTGGTGGTAACGAGTTTTCTTTAAGAGCGAGAGCCTCTAATTTTACTATTGAAACGATTAAAGAAGGAGTTAAATTTGCTCATCAATTAGGAAAAAAGGTTTATGTTACGACTAATATTATCCCCCATGAGGAAGATATTTTAGGGTTAATTGAATACTTAAAAGCGTTAGAAGAAGCTAATGTTGATGCAATTATTTGCGCCTCACCTTTAATTATTAAAACGGCAATTAAACATACTAATTTAGAAATTCATTTATCAACTCAACAGTCAGCCATTAATAATCATGCACTATTATTTTGGAAAGATTACGGTGTCAAACGAGTAGTTTTGGGACGCGAATTAACACTGGATGAAATTAATCAACTACCAAAAGATCTAGTAGACATTGAAGTATTTATTCATGGTGGAATGTGCATGAGTTTTTCAGGTAGATGTTCTTTATCTAATACTTTAACTAATCGTGATGCTAATCGAGGTGGGTGTGCGCATTCATGTCGTTGGCAATATTTGCTATATAATAATTGCAAGTTAATTTCTGAAGAATATTTTTCAATGTCATCTAAAGATTTAATGGCAATTAAAGCTGTTCCAAAATTAATTGATATTGGTGTTAAATCTTTAAAAGTAGAAGGTAGAATGAAAAGCCTTCACTATATCGCAACGGTCATTAAAACATATCGGATGTTAATTGATGAATATTTAACTACGGGCAAAATTAAAGATATGACTTTTTATGAAGATGAAATCTATAAAGCAGAAAACAGATTAACTGATTTAGGCTATTTTGACGGTAATATTGGTCCTGATAAACAATTATATGAATTCTTAGGAGAACGCCCTAATCAAGCGTTTATCGGCCTTGTTGAAGATTATAATTTGGAAACCATGGTTGCTAAAATCGAGCAAAGAAATTATTTTAAAATAGGGGATACAATCGAAGTTTTTAGTCCAAATGAGCCTAATAAAACCTTTGTTTTAGATAATATGTTAAATGAGGATTTAGAAGAAATAGAGGTAGCGAGACATGCCAAACAAATTGTCTATATAAAACTACCTTTTAATGTTAGTAAATATTCAATGTTAAGGAAAGTATTATGATCGAAACTTATACTAAAAATGGAAAGACCATAAAGTATCAAATTATCATTAAAAATAATAAACATATGTATTTTCATTTTAAGCCGGAACTTTTAGTTATTACAAAAAACAAGAAAGTCCCTAATGAAAGAGTCATAAATATTATTGATAATGATTTTGATAAAATTTATCAAAAAATTAATCGTAAACAAAAGCTAAACGATAATGAGTTTTTATATTTTGCCAAAGTATTAGATTTAATAGTTTTAGAAGGCAAAAAACTTAGCTATGAAATAGATGATAAGACAATTAAAATATCAAAACCATTTAATAAAAAACTTGATGATGTAATCAAATATATTTATAAAATTGAACTTACAAGAAAAATTAAAGAATTAGAACCAAAGATAGAAGTTCAAATTAATAAATTAAATTTAGAATTAGTTCCATTTAAAGTTAAAGATGTTAAATCTTATTATGGTAAATGCTTTATGGGGAAAAAAGAAATAATGTATTCGTTGAAGTTAGCGAAATTGGATCCAATCTTCTTAGAATATGTTATCTACCATGAGTATGCTCATTTTATTGAAGGGAATCATTCTAAAAAATTTTATCAAGTTTTAAAAAAACTGATGCCAAATTACCAAGAAGTTCAGAAAAAACTTCGAAAAATTAAAATATAATTAAATGATTTACACTTTTATTATTCATTAATAATAAAAAAAGTAATTATCATGATATAATATTCAATGTATTAATAGAAAAGAGGGAAACTATATGTCAAAGAAAGTCTATGACTTAACTGAAGAAGGAGTATTGGAGTTAGAAGGAGAACTTAATCATTTAAAAGATGTTAAAAGACCTGAAAACTTACAAAACTTAAAGGAAGCTAGAGCCCAAGGTGACTTATCGGAAAATGCTGATTATGATGCAGCTAGAACTGAACAAGCTCAAATTGAAGCGCGAATTAAAGAAATTGAATATATTTTAAAAAACGTACGTCTGATTAAAGCGACTAATGACAATGTCGTTGGTATGGGTAAAAGAGTTAAACTTTTATTTGTAAGCCAAAAAATAGAACGTGAATTTGACGTCGTTGGCCATCTTCAAGCTAATCCTACAAAAGGAACTATTTCCGTTGAATCTCCACTTGGAAAAGCGATCAGAAACACTCAAGTTGGTGATGAAGTTACCGTCAAAGCGGAAACTGGAAATATTTTTACTGTCAAAATTTTAGAAGTGAGTATGTCAACACTAGCAAGAAATGATAACTAAAGTTCCAAATCGTTTTTATGAAAATATTTATAAA
>JAAYXR010000053.1 GCA_012515785.1 Acholeplasmataceae bacterium
AATATTATTAGATAATAGAAAGTAGCTATTCTATTTTCAATAAACATATTTAAACTATTAGCTGAATTTTTCGGTTCTTTTATAATGGAGTTATTTATTACTTGACTTATTAATAGTTATCTCCTATTTTTAATAATACACCAGTATTATCAATTGTCCAACCCTTAAACCCATAACCAGTTTTAGTTGGCGTTTCAATTGAATGTGATGATAAGACATCAACAACTTCGTCACCATAATATACATCAAAGATTGAAGTTGGAGTTGGCCCGCCGTCGTTAGCGTTAAAATAAATTGTATATTGGTTTCTTGAATACTTAACTTCAACGATTTGTTCACCACTAGGTGCCGTAGTAACCGTATATGTCGTTGGATTATCCGTGCGATAAGTAAAACCAGTAACGCTCTTTTGAGGTAAATTGATGCTCTTAGTAACAATTCCGTTAATAGTATCACTACCTAAACCCACAACGTAGTTACCATTTAAATCTTCTCCGATATGATTAAACGAGACAACTCGCCATTGTTGCGGATTAACAACTACTTGTGAGTAAAAAATTTGTGCGGCCATAACTTTACCGTCTAAAGTAAATCCTGGCGACCAGTTTTCACCTGAATCAGGTAACATATATCCAATCGCTGGCAAAATATTAGGGGCCGTTACTGTTGGTTGGTTTCTACCATTAAATGGATGGTTTTTAATGACCGTAAAAGTAGTTTCAGTAACCGCTGAATTATCTCCTGCCCTAAAGGTGATAGTCACCCACTGGTTATCATCTTTCGTGTAGTAAACATTTAAGACGTTGTCTTCTTCATTAATTGTAATTTGGAGCGTGGTTGGTGCCGCTTGTTGATTATAACCTGGAATATTCGGATGGTTTCCTAGATTTAATGTTGCTAAATGATGTGTTCCTTCTTTGGCATCATGTAAGACTTTACTAGTATCTTTTTCCAAGTAATTAACTGTATATCCAAACTTAACATCTTCATCAACCGATGCGACTGCAGTGTACTTATCATTTCCCCAAACCCCATTATTTAAACTAAATGATGGTGACCAAGTTTGTGATGTCTTATATCCAGTATTCGGCTTAATTTCAGGTGGTGTTACTGTTGGTTGATTTGGTCCGTTTATAGTAATTCCTTTAATAACTTCAAACGTTGTAATACCGCTTAATGTAGCGTTTTCTCCTGATAAGAAGGTAATAGTAGTCCACTGTGAAATATCTTTAGTATAATAAACATTTAAGACATTTAAATCTTCATCAGCAGTAATCTCAATGGTGGTCGCTGCTGGTTCTTGTTGATAGCCCGGGATATTTAGATGATCTCCTAAATTTAAGTTGCCAATATGGTGAAATCCACTCCTAGCTCCACGTAATATATTGGTAGTGTTATCTTTTTCTAAATAGTTAACTTTATATTTAAATTCAACATATTCATCAACTACTGCTTGTGAGTAATATATTTTATTTTCTGAAACTTGACCATCATCTAAATATGTTGGCGACCATCGTTCAAGAGGTACCTTGTATCCGGCTTCAGCAATAATATCTGGTGGGGTTATCCTTGGCTGATTTACTCCACTAAATACATGGTTTTTGATTACCGTAAATGTTCGTTCTTCGACTACCGTTGAATGAGTTCCAGACTTAAAGGTAATGGTTACCCATTGGCTAGCGTCATATTCATAATAAATTGGCGTTGTTTGATAATTTTCACCAGTTATTGTTATCTCTACTTCGGTAGCCGGATTAACTAATTTATATCCTTTTACTGTTTGTAAAGTGATGGTTATCTTTTGCCCAGCATATCCATAGACCAGTTCGTGACTCTTTGTAATACCTGGAACGGCATCACTCGTTCCTTTCAAGTAGTAAAAAACTATATGTTCAAAGATAATACTTTCGTTTGCTACTACCTGTGAGTAGAAAGTTTGATCATTTGAAACTTGGCCATCTTCTGTAAAGTTTGGTGACCATCTTTCGGTTACATCAGGTAACAAATATCCATAAGCTGGGGTAATTTCTGGTGGTCTAACCGTCGGTTGATTTAAACCATTAAATGGATGATTTTTAATGACCGTAAACGTAGTTTCAGTTACTATAGAATTAGCTCCTGGTTTGAATTTAATCTCTACCCATTGGCTTGGATCAATGACTACATTAGCCGAAATTAAAATTGGCGCATATATTTTATCTTGTTCATTATATTCATTTAACCAAGCTGGTGTTCCAATTTTATAACCGATAGTGGCTGTAAAAATCGGTAAATTAATTTTTGGTTGATTGTCTCCATTCAACGGATGATTCTTAATTACTTGATATACTAATTGACCCGAAGTTAATATAGCTTTATCACCAATATCAAAAGTCAGGGTTGTCCACTGACTATTGTCTATTTTATAATAAACATTTAATACGTTAGTTGATTCATCAGTAGTAATTTCGATGGTTGTTACTGTCGATTCTTGTTGATATCCCGGAATATTTGGATGCATATACAAATCCAATGTTCCAAGAGGATGCTCTCCAGTCATTGCAGTCCGTAATACAGTATTAGTACCTTTTTCTAAGTAGTTAACTTGATACGCAAACCCATATTCTTCATTAATTGATACAATTGCTGTATATTCATTATTTTCACTAACAAAATTACTTAAATTAAATGATGGGTTCCAAGTTTGAGAAGTTTGATATCCTTCATTTGGTATAATTTCAGGTGGTGTGACTATTGGCTGGTTTGGTCCGTCAATTTCAATTCCTTTGATGACCTCAAAAGTTGTAGTACCATTTAATGTGGCATTTTCTCCAGGTAAAAAAGTAATTGTCGTCCATTGCAGCGCATCTTTAGTGTAATAAACATTTAATACGTTATTCGTCTCATTAACGGTGATTTCGATGGAGGTTGCTGCTGGTTCTTGTTGATAACCAGCAATGGTAGGATGATTTTCTAAATCTAATGTTCCGAGATGTTCTTCTCCCGTTTTAGCCTCATGTAACACTTTATTAGTATCCTTTTCTAAGTAGTTGACGGTATATCCAAATTTTTCGTATTCTATTCTTCTTGGAGCACATAAAATTACAATTACTCGATCTTCATTTTCAAATATACCGCGAATAATTGTTTGATTTAAATCAATTGGTTGATATCCTTCAATTGTCAAGGTATTTTCATATTCGAACTCTGATCCAATTTCACCGACAATTTCATCAATACAAAGTATGTTGTTTGTCTCCAAATCAACAAACTTAAAAATAATCCGACTTTCATTAGGACCAATTTCATTAAGTTTTTTATATAAAAGGATATAAGTGCCGTGTGGTTTTGTATATTCAATAGTAATAAATTCATCTAACCCGTCAAATATATAACCATCAATTTTAGGAATTTGGAATGATTCAGTTTCACCTAATGGTCCTTCTTTTACAATTGGCTCTCCAATATCTTTGTTTGTTTCTATATCTTTTAAAACGATCTGGGCGCCCCCATTTTCGATAACCTCTTCATCAGGCTCACATCCAACAGATACTAATAATAAAAATATAATTATCATTAGTAAACTAAATATTTTTTTAAGTCTCATAAGAAAAATCCCTCTTTTGATACAATAATTTTTCTTATCCG
>JAAYXR010000054.1 GCA_012515785.1 Acholeplasmataceae bacterium
GAAAAAGCATTTGGTCCATATCCAAATGGTTATAGTGCTAGAATGACTGTTGACTTGCTTAATAAACTATATCCTTTTAGAAAATGTATAACTATTCCTAAAAAGCCATGTCTTTACTATCACTTGGGTCAGTGTTTAGCACCTTGTATTAATGATGTTTCAAAAGATGAATATAACCAAATGATGAAAGAAGTAACTAAGTTTTTAAAAGGTGATACTAAAAAAGTATTAGATATGTTAGAGCATAAGATGTATGAGGCAAGTGATAATTTAGAATTTGAAAAAGCTAATGAATATAAAGAGATGATTAATCATATTAATACTACATCTGAAAAACAAATTATTAGTTTAGCTGATTTAAAAGATAGAGATATAATCGCTTATGCTTATAATGATGAAAATATTGCAATCCAAATATTACTGATGAGAAATGGTGCGATAACTGATACTCATCAGACGATATTTTCCTATGTTGGCAATCACTATGAAGCGGCATTAAACTATATTGATCAACTATATTTAGATAAACTATTCGTTGATGAGTTATTATTTTCTAATCAATTTGATTTAAAAGATTTAGAAATAAGATATAAGAAAAAAGCGTCTATTCCGCAAATTGGCGATAAGAAAAAAATGGTTGATTTAGCATATCAAAATGCAACCGAAAACTTAGAAAACTACTTTAAAATCTATCAACACCGAGAAGATATTAATTTAGAAATAGAAAGTAGTCTATATGAATTATTTTCTAAAGAAATTAATTATATTGAAGCATTTGATAACTCACAACTATTTGGTGCATCTCCGGTGTCAGCGATGATTGTATATAAAAATCATGAATTTTTTAAAGATGGATATCGTAAGTTTAATCTTAAATCAGCGGCACAGGATGACTACCAACAAATGAAAGAAGTTATTTACCGCAGGTATTATCGTTTGTTAATGGAAGATAAAAGTCTTCCTGATCTAATCTTAGTTGATGGCGGTATCGGACATGTTAATGCCGCATTAAGTGTCATAAATGATTTAAGATTAGATGTATTAGTTGCGGGAATGAAGAAAAATAAAAGGCACGAATTTGAGTCTTTAATCTTTAATGATAAAGATATTAAACTTGAGAAAAACAGCAATTTATATAAGTTTTTCTTAAAAATAAATGAAGAAGTCCATCGATTTGCCATTACTTTCCACAGACAAGCAAGATTTAGAGAAACTTTCAAATCACCACTTGATGGCATTAAAGGAATTGGCGTTAAACGGAGAGAAAAATTAATCAATCATTTTGGAACAATAGAAGCGATTAAAGAAGCTGAAGTTGATGAAATTATGAAATTAGGATTTAGTTTAAAATTAGCTCAGAAGTTAAAAGAGGAATTAAAATGAAACATATTATTTATGATGTTGATAAAAAAAGAAATACATTTTATTGTTTAATCAATGGTCAAAAAGTTGGTTTTTATTTAACTAAAAGTTTAGAAAAAATTTTTGGTGATTACATTGATATCGGCTATTTAATTGATTTTGAAATTAATGATTTTTATAAATCAATTAACAAAATGAAACATTATCAAGTTAGTTATTTCACTAAAATTGAACAACTTCAACCACACAGGATATTATACGATTTAGAAGAATTAAGAGAAGATATGACGAAAGTTATTACTAAGTATAATCACTACTTATTTTTAGATTTTGAAATGACAATGCCTAGTTATAATTTTAAAGGAACCTTTAAGGCAGAAATTATCCAGTTTGGGGCTTTCCTAACCGATAATATGGGTAATGTTTTACTTGAAAGAAGTTATTATATTCTTCCTAAAAATGGTCGACCTTCAATTAGAACTATTCGCTTTTTAGATTTAGATTTAGATGAATTTTTACACGAAGCGAAAGAGTATGAATATTTTTATTTGGACTTCAAAGAAATTATTCAAAAGTATGAGCCTAAAATTGTCGTTTGGGGAAAAAATGATATTATTGCCTTAGAAGATTCATATAAAATAAATAACCTATTGCCACTAACTACCGAAAATGATTTTTTTAACTTGTTAGTGTTGCATCGAGATTATTTTAATATTAATCAAGATATCGGATTATTTAAAGCGTATCAAACATACTTTCCGGAAACTAATATCAACCCACAAAAACATGATGCGGTTGAAGATGCAAGAATTACCAAAACTATCTTTTTTGAGTTTTTAAAAGAACTTAAAAATAATTCCTCACATTAAGTTATAGTTTTGATAAAATTGAATTATTATGTTAACTTTTTAATAAACCTGCCATAATTCAAGTTTATCTATATTTTTGTACAAAAATATGATAAAATGTAAATGAATGTAAGAGGCTAGATAATATGGTTAATATTTTAAGTAGTATTTTATGTTGTAAGTGCAAAAGTATTAATTACTTAATTTTTAACCATTTAGATTTTTGTCTTTCAAGAGATTATATCAAACTTTTTTAGTTTGATATTTTTTATTTTATAAGGAGAGGATAACATGAAGAAAAGCGATAAAACAATAGTTATTGGCGTAATTGGAGCTGATGTCCATGCGGTTGGTAACAAAATTATTGAATATACTTTAAAAAAAGAAGGATATAACGTAGTCAATATCGGTGTGTTATCACCACAAGAAGATTTTATTAATGCTGCAATTGAATCTGATGCCGATATGATTATGGTGTCTTCGTTATATGGACATGGTGAGATTGATTGCCGTGGAATGAGAGATAAAATGGTAGAAGCTGGTATTGGTGATACCATTTTATATGTAGGTGGAAATATTGTGGTCGGAAAACAAAATTTTGAAGATGTTGAAAAAAGATTCCATGCCATGGGATTTGACAGAGTATATCCACCAGGAAGACCAATTGAAGATTGTTTAGATGATATTGCTAAAGATTTAGGAGTCTACGAGGAAAAATAAAATAGATGAGATATTACTTACTAGTTGATTTTGGTTCAACATTAACTAAATTAACTGCCGTTGATATTACCATTCCTGATATTATTGCGACAGCTTCCTATCAAACAACGATAGAAACTGATATTAATCTTGGGTATCAACAAGCACTTAAAAAACTTTATCAAAAGATAGGAAGTCATTTAAAATTTGACCGTATTTTTGCGTGCTCTTCAGCCGCTGGTGGGTTAAAAATGGCAGCTATTGGTATTGTGGAAGAGTTAACTGTTGAAGCAGCTAAAAGAGCATGTCTTGGAGCCGGATCACGAGTAGAAATGGTAATATCAGGAGAAATTACTCGTTTTGAAATTGAAGAAATTAAAAATAAAAAAATTGATATTA
>JAAYXR010000173.1 GCA_012515785.1 Acholeplasmataceae bacterium
AGCTTGTCGGTTAAGGCGGACATGAAGAAGAGTAGCCGGCTATTTCTGGACATCGTCTGGCCCGCGATCCGCAGCAAGTGCGGCGGCGGCGAGATCATCCCGGTTGAGACTCTCGAAGACAGCGCACTGGCAGAGCAGATGGACATGCTTGCCGGCATTGACGTGTGGCAGACCAAGTCGGGCGAGGGCTGTAGGGGCATTGCCAGTCGGGTTCAGTCTGGTGCCAATGCGGTTGACCGGGCGGGAAGACCCTGGAACACGTTCACGATCCGCCGTCGTCGGTCGAGCGGGGCGACTACCGAGTGGGAAAAGCGAGTCGAGGCCATCCAGACAGGACGGTGGCTGTATCCATATCTGACTGTCCAGGCGTACGTGTATGACGACAAACTGCTCAGTGCTGCCGTCGCCAGGACTCGGGACTTGTTTCGCGCAGCCATGGACCTGGAGGAGCGGGGCCAGTTGGAGGTTCGGACGGCGAGGGAAGGCAGCAGGTGGGCCGAGTTTGCGTTCGTGCCTTGGGATCGCGTGCCCGAAGTCTGGACAACTGAACATGCGGCTTAGAATTCTCAACAAAGTCTGGTCTCTACGGTTCGCCCCGAACATGGCGAACCGTGGCGACTGCGATGCGCCAAGCAAGCCAGGCAAGGCGATCCGCATCTCGTCCAGCCTGCGCGGCGAAGAGCGGCTCGAAGTGCTGATCCATGAGTTGCTGCACGCGGCCGGCTGGCACCTGGCAGAAGAGTATGTCGAACAATTCGCGGCCGATGCGGCCCGGGCGCTGTGGCGGGTAGGGTACAGGGACAATCACTGACACAATGTCAGCGGATAACAAGACATGACCAAGCGCCGCAAGAAGTCTTTCGGTAACCACAATGGACGCAAGCACAAGAAGACCACGACCATGGCTTGCTCGGATTGCGGCGCGCAAAGGGAAATCTCGTCGAGTGAGCGGTACGCCGCAGCTCGCATTCGGTGCTATGTGTGCGGCGGGCCGATGAACCGCCCAAGGGACATGCGGTACTCGGGCCACAAGCTGGCCCAGATGTACTGCTCAAACGCAAGCTGCAATTACAAGGCTTGCCTATGCGACAAACAGCGAGAGGCACCACAGAGGCAAACGTGCCCGATGTGCCGCTCGCCGCTGACGCCTTACAAGAGGCGAACAACTGGGACTCCGCACTCCAGTGACAAGGCCAAGACTGCCAACAAAGACGCGGATAGCTGAGCGACCCGGGAAATCGGGAAAGAACATGCCGAGGGAGTGGTGACCCTCGTAGCCACAGCGAAAACACGCCGGACCCGGCACGACGCCCCTCCGGCGATGTCCAAGACGATAGTGAAGGAAATCGCGGCAGGACCTGCGTTTCTTCACCCTCTTCTACTCTGCGCGCATCTCTAGAATTTCACTTCTAACGCAGATGTACACGCCCCTTGCTAAACAGCCGTATTGGTGATAGGCGTCCCAGTCTAGGCGGTTGTATGAGCGCAACAAAAAAGGCCCTGCCAACCTGTTACGGTCAGCAGGGCCGATGGTCAGTCCGGTCGTCTTGCCTGGG
>JAAYXR010000055.1 GCA_012515785.1 Acholeplasmataceae bacterium
GCTTCTAATTTCATAAAATTCTTGATCCCAACCAATAAAATTGTAACCTTCTTTGACAACAATTTCTGGTGCGGTCGCAAAGCTGCCATTAGAAACTTCTTCGGTTTTAAGTAATATTTCGCCATCATAGAAATTAACGGTATATCTTTTTATTTCATTTTCACATCCCACAAGGAAGATTGAAAACAAAAGAAAAAGAATATTTATTATTCTCTTTCTCATATGATGAAATTTCCTTTTTGAAAGATTTTAACTTTTTCCCCTGATTCTTTTTCCCCAATAATTTCCATATCACTTGATCCAAACATAAAATCAACATGATTAACTGAATTATTATAGCCTAAGGCTTCTAATGTTTCCATTTCCATATCAGATCCGCCCTTAATGTTAATTGGATAAGCTTTGCCAAGTGCCATATGACATGACGCATTTTCATCAAATAATGTTTCATAAAATAAGATATTCATCTTTGAAATTGGTGAGTTGTGTGAAATTAAGGCAATCTCACCAATATATTTAGATCCTTCATCAGTATTAAGGAGTGATTCTAAGGCTACTTTTTCTCGTTTAGCATCATATTCAATAACTTTTCCATCTTTAAATACTAAATAAATATCTTCAATTAATTTACCTTCATAGTTAAGTGGTTTAGTAGCGACGACTTTACCTTGAGTGCCAAATTTATATGGCATAGTAAAAGTTTCTTCAGTTGGAACATTAGCGTTAAAGAATACTCCTTTTTGGGTCTTTTCAGCGCCACCTAACCAAATATGGCCTTTAATTAGTTCAACAGTTAAATTAGTTCCTAAGCTGTTTTTAAAGTGTAAATATTTAAAATTATAATCATTTAAAAGTTGGTTGTGTTTTCTTAAAGCTTCATTATGTTTTTCCCATTCAACAACTGGATCATTATCAATTGCAACGCGGCACGCTTGTAAAATTGCATCCCATAATTTAATCATAGCCGCTTCAACTGATCTAGAATCAGGAAATACTTTCATGGCCCATATTGGATTTGGAACCGCAGCAATCGTCCACTGTGAACCATTTGACATCATAAAATCATCAAAGAAGCTTAGCTTTTCTTTGCGTGATCTTCTTCGTGCCATTAATTTATTGGAGTCAACGTCTTTAAATAATCCTGGATTTTCAGAAACTATATGAATATGAGCAAACTCTTCATCTTTGTAGTGCTTAAACATTTCAACTAAGTAATTTGGTACTTCTTGATATGTTTTTATATCTTGACTTACCGCACTCATTAATGCAATTTCATCATCATACCAAGACAATGAAACTTCTTTGGCCCCAGCTTTGTAAGCTTCTTTAACAATTAATCTAGCAAACTGATTATTATCAGTTGATGAAGTAATCAAAACCCTTTGATCTTTTTGAACATTTGCTCCAACTCTTACGATTAATTTGGCGTATTTTTCTAATAATTCATTTAATTTGGTCATTTTATTTCTTACCTTCTTTTGTCTCTTTATTTAAAATAATTTCTTTACTCTTCATTAATCTAACGATATTAGAGCGTTCATTATCTTCTAATTTCATTTTAATAACATGAATCTGCTCAGACATCTCTGGCATCATGACGAATTCAATCGCGTTAACTCGTCTTCTTGTTTTTTCAATTTCACTAGCTAACATTGAACTCGCTTTATCAAGTTCAGCTAATTTAATAATTTTTGGAAGTAAACTTGATAAATTAATTAGTGATTCATCAATTTCAAGTGGGGTGGAGAAAAAACTATAAGTAATGTCAATTGAATCAGTTACTTCAAACTCCAAGTGCGGAGTTTCAATATTCATAATATAGTTTACTTTAGTTTCTAACTCTAAGTTTCTAGTTGGAATATATAAAGCTTCATTAATGGTTGCAGTTGAAGATTTATTTTTAGCGTTATTAAATTTTTGCATGATTAAAACTAGCTCGCGTTCAACTTCGATTCTTAATTCGCGATTTTGTCTAATTATCTCCATAAACTGACGTACCATTTCGTCTTGTTTATCTTTTAATAATTTATGACCACGTTTAGCAATTCGCAGTTGATTTTGAAGCTTAGTTAACTCCATTCTAGTTGCTGCAACTTGTTTTTGCGCCATATTAATTCCTTTCTTTATTCGTCTTTTTCAGGATGATATTTTTTAATATTGTCTAAACTAATTCTTCTTAGTTCAGCCTTAGGTAAAATTGATAATAATTCCCAACCTAAATTTAAGGTTTCGATAATTGATCTACCTTTTTGGAACCCTTGCGAAACGTAGTGAAGTTCGAACTCTTCAGCAAATTTAGCGTATAACTTATCAATTTCTGATAAGGCACTTTCACCTAAAATCGTTGAAAGTTCTTTCACTTCTTTACCACGAGCGTATGCGGCAAATAATTGGTTCATTGTATCAGCGTGGTCCTCACGAGTTTTCCCCTTACCAATCCCTTTATCCTTTAGTCTTGATAGTGATGGTAAAACGTCAATTGGTGGGAAAATTCCCTTCATATATAGCTCGCGCGATAAAATAATTTGCCCTTCAGTAATATAACCAGTTAAGTCTGGAATTGGATGAGTCTTATCATCTTCTGGCATTGTTAAAATAGGGATTTGCGTAATTGATCCTTTTCCACCTCTAACCCGACCAGCGCGTTCATATAAAGTAGCTAAATCAGTATATAAATATCCTGGATAACCACGTCTGCCTGGTACTTCTTTTCTTGCGGCTGACACTTCACGTAGGGCTTCCGCATAGTTGGTAATATCAGTAATAATGACTAAAACGTGCATACCTAACTCAAATGCTAAATATTCAGCCGCAGTAATCGCCATTCTTGGTGTGGCAATTCTTTCAATCGCTGGGTCATCAGCTAAGTTAACAAACATCACGCTACGTTCAATGGCACCTGATTCTTGGAAGCTTTTAATAAAATAATCAGCTTCTTCAAACGTAATCCCAATAGCGGCAAATACGACGGCAAATTTATCACCAGAACCTAATACTTTCGCTTGGCGGGCAATTTGAGCTGCTAGGCGAGCATGAGGCAAACCTGAACTAGAGAAAATCGGTAACTTTTGACCTCTAACTAAAGTATTTAACCCATCAATGGCTGAAACTCCAGTTTCAATAAATTCAGATGGATAATCTCTAGCAACTGGATTAAGTGGAGTTCCATTAATATCTCTGGTAACTTCGGCAATGATATCGCCACCATCATCAATTGGTCTTCCTAGGCCATCAAAAACCCGACCTAAAACATCTGGAGATAGAGGAATTTCAATTCCTCTGCCTAAGAAAATTGCTTTTGAGTCGTCAATTTTTAATCCTTGAGAGCTTTCAAAAAGTTGGACTAAGGCTTTATCCTCATTTACTTCTAACACTTTTCCTAGTCTTATTTCACCGTTAGCTTGTTTAATCCGAACTAATTCATCGTATTTAACATCGCTGACGTGATCAACTAACATTAAAGGACCAACAACTTCTTTAATTGTTTTATATTCTTTAATAGCCATTTAATCAC
>JAAYXR010000056.1 GCA_012515785.1 Acholeplasmataceae bacterium
TTATTAGATAATAGAAAGTAGCTATTCTATTTTCAATAAACATATTTAAACTATTAGCTGAATTTTTCGGTTCTTTTATAATGGAGTTATTTATTACTTGACTTATTAATAGTTATCTCCTTTATTCTTCTTTCTAATTAAGAAAAATGTGAGTGCGGCTCCGCCGCCAACGACTGCTAACCCACCTAATGTTAGCCCTATAATTAATCCCACTTTATTTTTACTTGGTGTTGGTGTATCATCACCAGGTGTTTCAATATCAGGAGCTTCTCCACTAACTACCGTAATCTTAATTACATCAGATGTAATTTGATAAGTTGTCCCGTCAGGGAATTCTCCCATTACTTTAGTATAAAAATATGCTACTCCTGGATTAGTCGCTTTCACAACTTCTCCTTGATTGTTAATTTCAATTCCAGTTCCACCATCATCAATTAAAATTAAATTTCCAACTAATGGATATTCTTCTTGATCATGGGTTCTTAATTTACCTTCAATTCTAAATGCTTGAGGTGTTTTAAGATTATATTCATATGAAGTTCTTTCAAATTCAATTAGTAACCAACTATCTTTAATTAAATCAAAGTTATTAGTGGTAATACCACCAACTCCAGCTTCGTATAGATGTTTCATATCTTGAAGAGCATCAACGGTCCATGGCCATATTGTAACTCCTCTATGAGTTAATGCTCTTACTATTTCACTAGTTAATCCACCATATTGAGTATTAAAAGTGGTTTTAATTGGGACTACGTCAGATAAGACATTTAATAATGTTCTTTCTTTATTATCAGTAATTAATCCTGATACTAAGTGTCCATTACTCATTTCTGGACTGACTGTCTTTTGGGTAATCGCGTTTTGGGCACCAAACATAATCACCACTACTTTTTCATACATGTCTTTTTCAATTAATAATTCATGTAATTTTTGCATTAATTCAGCATTAGTTGGTTTAACTTCAACAAATAAAACTACATCTTTATCTTTAAAGGCATCTAAGAAATCAGCGAATGATGGAATCTTAAATTCTCTACCAGTATTAGAAACATCTTTTAATTTAGTAGCAACTAACCATTCTAAATCAGTAGATGCAACTGTAAAATCAAACTCAGCAGTTCTATTAGTTGTATTATCATGCATTACAACTAATTGTTTATCTTTAGTTAAATGAATATCTATTTCAATAATTTTAGCGCCACGCTCATATGCTGCAAGTGATACTTCTAATGAGTTTTCAGGTCCTAATGAATTGTTATATCCATTATGGAGTCCTCTATGAGCAATAAAGAATACTTCTCTAATATGTGTCTTTTCAGTCACCGCTTCATATTTATTAATTAAATCAATTGGTTTATCAGTTAAAATACCATTGACTCCACTGAATAATGCTAGATCTAATTCTAGATTACTTTTTGCTTCAGCGAATACTGTAACTAATCTATGTTGTAAATAATTGACCATTTTCTTATCAATTAAACCCGCTGGAAGGAGTGTCGCAATGGCTTGGGCGCTATTAGTTGCACTTCTAATATCATGAAGATTTTCAGGAATTTCATTAATTTTTAAAATTCCGCGAGCCATTTCATTATCTTCACGTGCCGCCAGTATCACTTCAGGAGTTTTAGAGATAACGAAGAAATCCATAATTTGATACTCAAGTAAAGTGGTACCAAATAATCTAGCTAAAGCGGCATCTTCAGTCTCAATTGCTGGTATCATCTTACCATTCATTAAAACTAATATTTCTTCTAAGCTTCCTGCAACATTACCGCTAGAATCTAAAACTTGTAAATCATTGTTAACATTTAAAATTAATGTTGCTGGTCTCTTACCTGCTAAATAAGTATTTAACGTTGCTTTATCTTTAAATCTAGTTAGTGTAGTTGGTGGGTTGACAATACCAGTAACTGGTTCATAGACATCAGCTACATTTGGTAATTTAACTTTTGGTTCAACATCGTATTCCACTGGCATCCTCACTTTAAAATTGTCATAAACAGCAATCGATCCATTTGCTTGCATTCCAATAAATCCTCTTTCATAATCAATGGCTTGATTATATTCAATAATAAGTTCATCGTTGATGTATTCCTTAACTTTATTTTGGAAAACTTCAATTTTTAATCGATATGATTTATTAGCATCAATATTTTCTTTATAAGATGCAGTTACTGGAACGTTCCAAGCATTATTAATACTTTTCGCAAACTCGATACCATTATTGGCCGTTGCTCCTTGTCTAATTGCCATTTGGAAATAGTTCTTAGGTGCATATCTAAACATTACTGAAGCCCATCTTGTCGCCTCTTTAGCTTCTTTAATCGTAAAGTCGGTTTCAATAATATAGTTAGTTAGCCCTTTTAAATGTTCTGGCAATAAAACTATTGCAGGTGATGCTGCCACCGCATCAACAATAAGTTTTCCGTTTAAAACATGGGCTTTACCACTGACAAGTTGATATCCTTCTGGTAATTGTCCATTCGTAATTCCGTCATAGTTTTCTTCATATAACAAATACTCATTAGCTGCTGCACTCTTACTAATGACATAAACATACATATTTAAACTTTGATGTTGTAATAAAAATCTATGGGTGCCATTGCTTGTTGCCTTGATATGTGTTGCTGTCACTTCAAGCCCTGCAGTTGGGGCAGCTATATTAAACTCATTCGCCGTTACTACTTGACCACCGAAATGAAGTTCAATATTATTTCTTGATATTGCTTCATTGGTATTAACAAGTATTGTTGTTCGTTCGGTCGAAAAAATATACTTCTTAGGCTCTGCTGCTTTTACAGTTTGAACACCTAATAATCCGAAAATTGTAAACATTGATAAAAGTGTTAAAAATATTGTAGTAATTTTCTTCATAGAATAACCTCCTCTTTTTTAGGAAACCGATTTCCTAAAATTTCAATAAAAATAGTGAAAACGGTTTCACACTTAAATTTTATAACTTTATATTTCAAATGTCAAGATATTTTTTACAATTTGTCATATTTTAATAATATTTTCAATATTAACTCTAAAAAAAAGAGGCCGCAGCCTCTTTTATTAATCTATTTCTAAACTTATCGCAATACTGGAAAATATTGACTCAATCGATTCAAATTCATAATCCCCTTTAACGAAAATATCATTAGTTTTCTGATCAATTTTTAAAAACAGTTCATCAGGAGCATTTTCGCATCTTTCAAGATAGTATTCAACTTCTTTTTCTAAATCGATAATTTCATCAATATCTTCTGAACTAGCATTTTCATTTTCAAGTAAAGTTTGTTCAAATTCTAAAACATGAAACATTAAATTAATCGTTTTAGCGATTGATTCTAATTTTTCATAACTTCCTTGGCAAAAGTTTTCTAAAATAAATTTAATTTCATTATATTTAAATACTAAATATTGAAATCCAAATTGAAAAATACCATCTTCTTCTACACCATATTCTTCATTATCAATAATGTCGTTATAAAGATATTCAACTACTGGTAATACATGTTCGAAAGTATTTTTAATTGAAGTTTTTGAATTTTGAACAAATTTAATCAGTTCATCATTCTCCATCCGCCAATTGGCGTATTGAGTATATACTAATTCATCTTCAATTCTCATTAGGCTTTGTTAACTGATCCGTATTGTCTGAATTTATCTCTAACGACGTTAGCTGCAGCTTCGACGCCTGGCTTTAATAATTTTCTTGGATCGTATCCTTTTGGTTGTAAGTCTTTTCCGTCTTCAATATACTTTCTTGTTGCCGCTGCAAAAGCTTGTTGCAATTCAGTATTAACGTTAATTTTTGATACCCCTAATGAAATTGATTTTTGAATCATTTCAACTGGAATACCAGTTCCACCATGTAATACTAGAGGAATTCCACCGGTAACTTCTTGAATTTCTCTTAATCTTTCAAAGTTTAATCCTTTCCAGTTAGCTGGATAAGGTCCGTGAATATTTCCAATACCGGCTGCAAACATATCAATTCCGGTTTTTGACATCCGACGTGATTCTTCTAAGTCAGCAAGTTCTCCAGCACCAATAACTCCGTCTTCTTCGCCACCAATTGATCCAACTTCAGCTTCAACTGATACACCTTTAGCGTGACATAATTTAACAATTTCCTTTGTTTTCTTTAAATTTTCTTCAAATGGTAGGCTTGAACCATCATACATAATTGAAGTAAATCCAGCTTCTAATGCCTTTAGAGCTCCTTCATATGTACCATGGTCTAAATGTACCGCCACCGGTACAGTAATTTTTAAAGAATCGTGTAATTCTCTAACCATTGCCATAACTAATCTAAATCCACCCATATATTTTGCAGCACCTTCAGATACTCCTAAAATAACTGGTGATTTTAATTCTTCCGCTACTTTTAATACTAATTGAGTCCATTCAAGGTTATTAATATTAATTTGAGCAACTGCATAACCTTCCTTATGCGCTTTTTTTAACATGTCTTTAGCTGATACTAACATAATAAAACACCTCTCCTTTTTTAATATTATACTACTTTTAGTACACTATTTCCTTTATTATTTATTTTTGGTTTTTTACACACGCTTTAATAAATCCTCTAAAAAGCGGATGTGGTTTAAGTGGTCTTGAGATATATTCAGGATGATACTGAACATGGATATACCAAGGGTGATCAACTAGTTCTAAAACGTCTACCGCTTTTATTTGTCTGTTATATCCGGTAATCATCATTCCGTTTTGTTCAAAACGATCAATATATTTATGATTAAACTCATAACGGTGACGGTGACGCTCTCTAGTTTGAGATTGATCATAGACTTCTCTAATCTTACTATCTTCTTTAAAATACGTTACATATTCACCTAATTTAAACCGATTATTATAGTTTTTACGAATAATGTTATTATCGTTATAACATTTTTCAAATTCATCGGAACAAACTTGTTTTAATCCTAAAACATTTTTAGCGAACTCAATCGCTGCAAGTTGCATCCCAAAGCAAATCCCCAGTGTTGGAATTTTACTAATTCTTCCGTATTCTAACGCCCAAATTTTACCATCAATTCCTCTTTGACCAAAGCCACCAGGAATTAAAATTCCATCAACATCTTTTAGTTTATTTTGGATTTGTTCTTTAGTTGTTTTTTCAGAATCTACCCATACAAGTTCAATCAATTTGTTTTCAGCCCAGCCCGCATGTTTAAGTGATTCAATCACGGAAATATAGGCATCATGAAGTGAGACGTATTTTCCGACAATCGCGACTTTTACTTTATCTTTTGTTTCTTTAATTTGTTTAATTAATCCTTCCCATCTAGAAAGATTAGCTTCTTTGGTATTTTCAATTTTGAAATGATTTAAAATCAATTCATCAATTTTTTGTTTTTTTAGATTTAGAATAATCTCATAAATAATTGGTACGTCATACGATTGGAAAATAGCTTCTGGATTAATGTCAGTAAAAAGTGAAATCTTGTCAATATTTTCTTGTTCGATTGGTTCTTCTGATCTTAAAACTAACATATCAGGTTGAATTCCTAGTGATTTCAATTCTTTAACTGAGTGTTGGGTAGGTTTAGTTTTTAACTCGCCAGCCGCTTTTAAATAAGGAACTAACGTTGCGTGAATATAAAATGTATTTTCTTCACCAAATTCTCTCCGTGCTTGTCTAATTGCTTCTAAAAATGGAAGGGATTCAATATCCCCAACCGTGCCTCCAACTTCGACAATTACCACATCTGCTTTAGTGTTGGCTGCGGCTTTTTTTAAAAGTCGTTTAATTTCATCAGTAATATGCGGAATCACTTGGACAGTTTTCCCCATATATCTACCTTGACGCTCATTATCAATTACAGCCTTATAAACTCTACCACTAGATACTGATGAATATTTAGTTAAATTTTCATCAATAAAACGTTCATAGTGACCTAAATCTAAGTCGGTTTCAGCCCCGTCTTTAGTTACGAAAACTTCACCATGTTGAAGTGGTGACATTAATCCTGGGTCGACGTTTATATAAGGATCAAACTTTTGCATCGTCACTTTCAATCCTCGAGATTTTAATAAAACACCGATTGAAGCTGCTACGATTCCTTTTCCTAAACTCGAGACAACTCCACCTGTCACAAAGATATACTTAGCCATAATTTCCTCCACGAATTTTTAAAAATAAAAAGGGCATACCGGAAGGCAGTGCCCTTAATAATTATATCAATATATAATTAAATTATCAATACATATCTTCGTATTCATCCATGATTTCGTGATATTCTTCTTCATCATAATCGTCTTCATCAAGATCACCTAAATCAAGGTCGAAATCGTCATCATCAATTGAAGCTAAGTCTAAATCATCGGCCATATATTGTTTTTCTTCGATTAACGCAAGTTTTTCTTCTTCGTCTAATTCTTCAAATTCTTCATCGAAATCTTCAAATTCTTCATCGAAATCTTCGTAATCTAATTCATCATTTTCTTCAGTTCGATTTAAACCGATAATTGATTCAACTTTTTCTTGAGCCACGTGTGCGAAGGTAACTTCTTTATATCCTTCAAGTAGACTTGGATCGCCAACTTCTGATTCTGAAATAAAATCAGTTCCGTCTTTATCCCAATACTCTAAATTTCTTTCTTTTAAATCCCATAAGCCTTGTCCCATATAGACAAAGTTAGCACTAGTTACAATATCAAGGTATAACTGATTTAGTGTTTCATAATCAGTTTCTTTAAACCCTTTAATCTCAGCAACTTCTTTAAAAATCTCAGTTAGTGCTAATGGTGCATCATTTTCAATAAGTAATTGTTCAACAACTTTTATCATTGATAATTCTTTAATCATTTTATCTTCACCTCTAAAAACTAATTTATTATAACGCATATAATATTACTTTGCAAGTAAATTATAATAAAACGAACAAAACTACCACAATTACGATAATTACTCCAATTATAATTGACGTTTTAATAAATTTTTTCACAAACGAAAAAATTCCTAAAACTAAAATGAGCAGTAAAAAGATTCCGCCTAAGATTTTTGCGATTTCTGGTAATGGGGCGATGACCTTGTTATAAAATTCTAAAACAATTTCATCAACTTTAAAAACACCCTTCATCCAGTTGTTAATTTTTTCATAAATATTTGTAAAAAAGTTTGCGATTGGTACCATCATTAAAAGTCTCTCCTATTAATTATTGCTTGAGATAGCGTTTGGCTATCCGCATATTTTAAATCACTTCCTGCTGGAATACCATACGCTAGTCTAGTAACTTTAATATCGTAATCTTGCATTAAGTGTTTCAAGTATTGAGCTGTTAACTCCCCTTCAACTGTTGAGTTAGTCGCAATAACTACCTCAGTAACTCCATTAAGTCTTGGAATTAAGGTTTGAATATTTAAATCGCGTTCATTAATTCCGCGTGAAAAGTCAATTAACCCCCCTAAAACATGATATTTACCTTTATAAACTCCAGTGCGTTCTAAAAGATAAACATCTCTTGATTCCGAGACGATCATTAATAATTTTTCGTTTCTTAATTTGTTTTCACATATTTTACAAGGATTAATATCAGTGATAAGTCCGCAAACTTGACAGTTTGATAACTTATCTTTGGAATTAATGATATGGTCAGCAAAGTTTTTAGCGTCTTCCATAGAAAAATTATTGATTAAATAAAGCGCTAATCTTTCCGCAGTTTTCTCACCAATTCCCGGTAATTTTTGAAAGTCTTCAATTAATTCCTTAATGACTTTAGGATACATTAAAAACCAAATCCACCCATAGATGCATATTTGCCCATTACTTTTTCAGTAGTATCATCAATTTGGTTTAGGGCATCATTTACCGCCACAATAATGACTTCTTCTAAAATTTCAACATCTTCTAATAATTCTTTAGTAATTGTAACGTCAAGTAATCTTCGATTACCTTGCATTACCACTTCACAACCACTAGCGCGACCAATAAATTCCGTTAACTCAATTTTTTCTTGAGCTTCTTGCATTTCTTTTTGTAGTTTTTGTAACTTTTTAATCATATCTCGGTTCATATACATCTACTCCTTTATTATTATTTTATCTTCTCCAAAGTATTCAGCAGCTTTAGAGACTATTTTTGACTCTTCTTTTTCTTTTTCATATTCATATATTTTTAAATCTATTTTTGGAAGAACTGGCTTTTTACATCCACTCTTCCATTGATCAGTAAAGATATTTAATATCTTTTCCCAATCATTTTCAAGTATGACATAATAATTTTTAATTTGTTTATCAATTTGTCTAATTAGTCTTAATGCTTGTCTTCTAACATTGGCTGAATATAGATCATGGGCCAACTCTAAATCATCAACCGTTAATACTAATTCACGATCAGATCCCGCAACAATGCTTGCTTTTACTAACATTTCTGCAGTTTTTTCAAGTCCATCGCCAACACTTGCTAAATTCTTTAACCATTCACTTTGAATAAAAGTTCTTTTAGCATTGTTACCATTATTTAAAATTTCTTCAATTTCAGCCGTAGTAACTAATGGTTTTTTCGTTTGTTTAACCTCTTCAACTTTAAATGTACCACTTTCTAGTTTATCGTTTATTTCTAAGACTTGTCTTTTTAATTCTTTAATATCAGCACCATAATTAATAATATCAAGTTCTTTGCTATTCATCATTTTAACTAGAGCTAATTCTACATAAACCCGTTTTTGGTTAGTAAATTTAATATCTTGTTGAAGGGTATTAAGTAAATCTAAATAGGAATAAATAATATCTAACGGAATTCTGTTGGCAATTTTTTCATATCTTGGATCTTTAATTTCAGTAACTTTAGTTCTTAAAATATCACGAAGTGCCATTGTTAAATCAATCACTATTTTCGTAATTTCTTTACCTTCATCAATTAACGCTTCTAAAATAGTCATTACTTCGTTAGTGTCTTTATCTAAAATCGCTTCAACCATTTTTCCTAAGACAACACTTGAGACCGAACCTGCTACTTTATGAACATCTTCAATCGTAATATGATCATCGGTATAAGAGATTACTTGGTCAAGTAAGCTTAAGGCGTCACGCAGTGCGCCTTCAGCATTTTCCGCAATCGCCACTACCGCATCTTCATCAATTTTAATATTTTCTTCTTCGATAATTTCATTTAATTTAGCCACAATATCTTTAACTTCAATATTTCTAAAATCAAAGCGTTGGCAACGTGAAATTATCGTCGCTGGAATCTTATGAACTTCAGTTGTTGCCAGAATAAAGATAACGTGTTTTGGCGGTTCTTCTAATGTCTTAAGTAAGGCGTTAAACGCTGATTGAGATAACATGTGAACTTCGTCTAAAATATACACTTTATACTTGCATACTGATGGTGAGAAGTTCGCATTTGAAATTAACTCTCTTATATCTTCAACACGGCTGTTAGAAGCGGCGTCAATTTCAATAATATCTCCAATGGATCCTGATTGAAGACCTTTACAGACGTCGCACTCGCCACACGCATCATCTTGTGGCATATTTAAACAATTTACTGCTTTCCCAAAGATTTTAGCGATACTAGTTTTCCCAGTACCTCGAGGCCCACTAAATAAGTAGGCATGTCCTACTTGGTTACGAAGTAAAGTGTTTTTTAATGTTTGTACAATTACTTTTTGACCAGCAACTTCACTAAATTTTTGTGGTCGATACTGACGATAGAGTGCAACATAGCTCTTCATAAACGGATCCTTTCTTCAATTTATTTTCCTAAACAAAATTTAGAAAATAATTGATCAATAATACTTGTTTCATATGATTTACCTAATATATCAGCTAAGCTATAATAACTATTAGTTAAATCAACAATAATTAAATCAACTGGCATCTCAAGATCAATGCCCCTAACAACTTCTTCCATTGAAGCTTTCGCTTCCTTGATTTTACTAATTTGTCTTTCATTAGACAAATAATTAAAATCTTCAGTTTCAATTTCAGTTAACGATAACTTACTAATAATTTCGCGTTCTAAATCTTCTAACCCTAATTGATGCAAACTTGAAATTGAAATTAAACCTTCAAGTTCGATTTGTTTATCTAAGTCTGATTTATTACCAATTAAGATTCTTTTCTTATCTTTAGTTAATTCGATTAATTCTTTATCTTCTTTTGTTAATTTATTACTTTGGTCTAAAACTAATAAAACTAATTTAGCACGGCGAATCGCTTCAATTGAACGGTCAATTCCAATTGACTCAACAACATCATCGGTTTCGCGAATTCCCGCGGTATCGATTAAATTTAAAGTGATTCCACCTAAATTTAATCTAGCTTCAATTAGATCACGAGTCGTACCTGAAATATCAGTTACAATCGCCCTATCTTCTTCAATTAACGCGTTAAGTAAACTTGATTTACCAACATTTGGTCTACCAATAATGGCAGTATCAATTCCATCTTTAATTAATTGATTTCTTTGCGAATGATAAATTAATTTATTAAACTTTTCGATTAATTTGACCGCTACCGGTCTAATTAATTCGTTAGTCATTTCAATAGCATCATCATATTCTGGATAATCAATATTTACTTCAATTTTAGCAATCAAATCTAAAACGTCATCAAGTAAATCGTGAACTAAAGTTGAAGTTTTTTTAGATAGCCCTAAGTTGGCAATTTTAAGTGCACTTTCATTTTGAGCTTCAATTAAATCCATCACCGATTCCGCTTCAACTAAATCAATTCTTCCATTTAAAAATGCTCTTTGGGTAAACTCTCCTGGTTCCGCTTTTCTTACATCCAATTTTAAAATTTCATTTAATACTGATTGCGTAACTAAAACTCCTCCATGAGTTGAAACCTCAATTGTATCTTCAGCGGTAAATGAACGAGGCGCGCGGAAAATAGAGACCATTACTTCATCTAAAATCCGCCCATCATCTAATGATACAACATGACCATATTTGATGGTATGACTTTTCGCTTTTTCTAGGTTAGGACCTTTAAAGATTTTATTAAATTCTAAAATTGCGGTTGAACCACTAATCCTAATGACACTGATTCCGCCAGTTCCAAAAGGAGTAGCGATTGCAGCAATATTTTCACTCATAGGTGTGGCAATTCCTCATCGTGGTGGAAGTCTTCTTCAACCACATCATCTTGATCGCCTTTAGAAATAAAACGATATCTTTTAACCGCATGATGATGAGATTTATAAGGTTTAAATGGGTTAATTCCACGATTTAAATCTCTTAGTAAAATAAAGATACAAACGATCAATGCAAAAACCGTTCCTAAGACTAAATAACCTGAACCTAAAACTAGTCCAATCATCGCGGTTGTCCAAATGGTTGCTGCTGTAGTTAAACCTTTAACGGTGAATTTGTCTTTCATAATTACCCCAGCACCAATAAACCCGATTCCGGTAACAACTTGAGCGATTACTCTTTGACCTTGAAAGGCGGCACCAGCAATTTTAAGTTCATATAACATCATCAATCTTTGCATAATAGCTAAAGCCGCACTACTGATAGCGACTAAAATATGAGCGGAAATCCCGGCGGCTTTTCCCATATTTTGTCTTTCAAGTCCAATAAAACCTGAAAATAGAAATGTTAAAACTAGTGGGATGATGATTTTAAATAAGTAATCTTCAAATGTAGCTAATCCGACTACTTCTGGTAATTGTCTGTCAAAGACAGCATTTAAAACTAACATATTACCTCTTGTATACTCTAAATAGTAAATTATAGTAAATCGAGTATACATTTCCTTTCTTAAGATTTTCTACTATAATTTATATATGGTACTGTGGATTTGATGCATTTTAATGTAGCTTTGACTACCGAA
>JAAYXR010000002.1 GCA_012515785.1 Acholeplasmataceae bacterium
AAAATTTTAGTATTAACTGCCTTAATATTTATGACTAAATTCCCTTATTGGAGCGATGGCAATCAAGATCGATATAGCATTTATATCTTAATTGGAATCCTAGTTATTATCATTAGAGAATTTGTTATTACGGGAATTAGATTAGTCGCTGCTGATAAAGGCAAAGTAATTGCAGCATCTTCACTTGGAAAGGCGAAAACCTTTGCAACTATGATTGCGATTATTGTGATGCTATTTAATGGATTTGGCTTAATGAACTTAATAAAAGAAGGATTATTCGACTATATATCTATGGGAATATTTTGGGTAGCTATTATTTTAACATTATTATCTGGTGTTGATTATATTATTAGAAACCGCGCTATTATTTTAGAGTCAGTTTAAAGTAAATTTCTTACTTTCTAACTAATATAGTATAAAAGGAGAATTATAGATGGATAAAAAGAATGAACAACTAAAGAAAACACTTTTAGATATTGAAAAACAATATGGTAAAGGTTCAGTAATGCGCCTTGGAGATAAACCACTTGAAAAAATTGATGCGATTTCATCAGGAGCAATTTCATTAGATATCGCATTAGGGATTGGTGGATATCCTAGAGGAAGAATTATTGAAATTTATGGTCATGAATCAAGTGGTAAGACTACAATTGCTCTTCATGCAATTGCTGAAGCACAAAAACTAGGAGGCTATGTCGCATTTATCGATGCTGAACATGCCCTTGACCCAGTTTACGCAAGTCAACTTGGTGTTGATATTGATAACCTAATTTTATCGCAACCAGATACAGGGGAACAAGCTTTAGAAATTACTGAAGCTTTAATTAGATCTAATGCCGTTGATATGGTTGTTGTAGACTCGGTAGCAGCATTAGTACCTGAAGCTGAAATTTCTGGTGAAATGGGAGATTCCCATGTTGGGCTTCAAGCTCGCTTAATGTCGCAAGCAATGAGAAAATTATCAGGTATTATTAATAAAACTAATTCCACTGTAATCTTTATTAATCAAATTAGAGAAAAAGTCGGAATTATGTTTGGTAACCCTGAAGTAACTCCAGGTGGTAGAGCCCTAAAATTTTATTCGTCTGTGCGTCTAGAAATTAGAAGAGGCGAACAATTAAAACAAGGTCAAGATTTAATTGGTAATAAAGTAAACATCAAAGTTGTTAAGAATAAGGTTGCACCACCATTTAAATCAGCAACACTCGATTTAATTTATGGAAAAGGCATTTCTCGTAGTGGTGACGTTCTAGATTTGGCTAGTGATGCTGATATTATAAAAAAATCTGGCTCATGGTACTCATATAATGACCAAAAGATTGGTCAAGGTCGCGATAATGCGAAAAAGTTCTTAGAAGAAAATCCTGAAATCTACGAAGAAGTAACCAATAAGGTTAAAGACCATTATAAATGATAAAAACGGGCACTGCCCGTTTTTTTTAGGAAATAATTAAATTTTAAGTATTCAGTTTCGGTGTTAAAATCGCTTTTAACTCTTCGACATAAGCATCTTTAAATTGATTAAAAGCTTTTGACATTTCCACTTTTGTTTGTTTATTTTCTTCTTTAGTAATAAATGAGAAGTTTAAGAAAAATGGAACAACAAATGACGAGAATAAAACTAAATATTTAGCATACAGCGTTTCATATGATACATCTGGGAAGATGATTTTTAAGCTTGAAATAATTAGTTGTACAAATTCTTGGTCTTTTAGGAAAAATTCAACAAGCACGTTAGTAGAAGTCGGTTCTGATACGATTTGAACAAAAGAATAACTTACAATTCCCGTATTTTGTTCGGCAAATGTGAAAACAACATCGACTAAAGTTGCCATTAATCCACCGAAATTTTCTTTATTATATCCGCTTTGATAAATAATTTTTGAAATTTCTTCTCTTAAATCTTTTAACATTTCAGAAATAACTATATTTATTAGGTTATCCTTACTCCCAAAATGATAATTTATCGCTGCAATATTAACGAAAGCAGCTTCCGCAATTTCTTTAATGGTAACATTACCTTTTTTTCTTAATACTCGCTTTGTAGCCTCAATTATTGTGTCTTTGGTAGTTAAATCATTTGAATCTTTAATCATATTATCAACTCCTAATTTAAACGCTGTTTTAATCTATAATTCAATTGATATTTCTATTAACATTATAGCATTTTAAATGTATAATGTAAATGCCTATTTAAAATTTAATTTTACAAATGGAGGACTTAAATAATTATGAAAAAGATATTGACAAAAAGAGGAAGGTTAATTACCCTAATAGCTTTTATTATTTTAACGATAGTAGCTATATTTTTAAGTCCGCTCGTTAATATTAATTACGACATGAGAAAATATTTAGCTACCGACTCTAATACAAGAAAAGCATTAGTGGTTTTAGATGAGGAGTTTGGTTCAAACTCAATGATTCAATTAATGACTGATAACTTATCAATTGCTGAGGCACCAAGTATTATTTCAAAAATTGAAGAAATTGAAGTTGTCAAATCAGTAATTTGGTTAGGAACGGTTAGTGATATATCAGTCCCTGTTGAAAACATGGATCAAGACTTAATTAAAGATTACTATAAAGATGGTCATTTGTTATTCACGATTGAATTTAATGAAGATGATTATTCATTAAAAGTGGGAGCTGCTATTGAAGATATTACAAAGATTATGGATGATCATAATATCGTTGCTAGTTTGCGAGGGCCAGCAATTGAAAATAAGGTAAGTCGTGATTATGTTAATAATCAATTTCTAATCATTATTGCCATCGCGGTCCCGTTAGCGATAATAATTTTATTTTTATCATCAGCTTCGTGGTTAGAACCAGTAGTTATTCTAATTAACTTAGGAATTACGATTGCCATTAACTTAGGAACCAATTTCATATTTCCGAGTGTTAGCTATATTACAATGTCAATTGCAAGTGTCTTGCAACTGGCGATGTCACTTGACTACTCACTATTTATTGTTCACAGGTATTATGAGGAAAGAGATAAAGGTCTTGATCCAGTCGCAGCTGCATACCGAAGTGCTAAGGATGCCTTTGGCACAGTTACAGCGTCGGCTGCAACAACTGTCTTTGGGTTTTTAGCTTTAGTAATTATGGATTATAAAATTGGTTTTGACATTGGTATTTCTCTGGTTAAAGCGATCGTAATTAGTTATTTTACGGCGATTATCTTATTACCGGTATTATTGGTTTATTTCGATAAAGTAATACTGAAATATCGACATAAAATGCTTATGCCTAGCTTTAAAAAGATAACTGAAGGATTGCATAAGGGAAGATATGTAATATTAATTTTATTCATTATCCTCGGAGTAGCTTCATTTTATCTCCAAGGTAAAACTACATATAAATATGGTGATAGCACCGTTGGTGATGAAACATCAATTGGTTATATCCACCGGGAAAAGATTAATAAAAAATTTGGAATCTTTAATCCTGTAGTTATCTTATATAGTCATGATGATAAAGACAATGCATTAGTTTTAGTAGATAAGTTAGATGATTATAAAGAAGTGATTAATATTCAATCACTTATGACAAGTGTAGATCCGCAAATACCAGAAGAAATGATTCCAAAAGAGGCCTTAGACCAGTTTAAATCTGAAAAATATTATCGTATGATTATCTACTTAAATAGTAATGAAGAAACAGAAGACACATATGAATTAAGTAATAGAATCGTTAATTTAGCCCATAATACTTTGGATGATGAGTGCTATGTTATTGGTGTTCCAATTGCCACTACCGAAATCAAAGAAAGTGTCACTAAAGACGGAATTTTAGTGCAAATAGTAAGCGCGATTGCGATTGCATTAGTTATTTTGTTAGTACTAAGAAATCCAGTAACGCCACTTGTATTAGTACTAGTCATTGAAGTAGCGATTTTCATTAATGTCGCTATTACTTACTTAACAGGTGGAACATTAGCTTACATTGGTTATTTAGTTGTATCAAGTTTACAACTTGGGGCAACGATTGACTATGCTGTCTTGCTTGCGAGTAGGTATAAAGAATTTAGGGTATCAATGACTAAAAAAGATGCAATGATTGCAGCCGCGACACGATCGACTCCAGCGATTATTACCTCATCGGCAGTACTTGCGGGCGCGGGATTCGTTGTCTTCTTTGTCTCATCATTAGGAATTGTTAAAGAGATCGGAATGTTAATCGGTAGAGGTGCTATAATCTCAGGACTAATGGTTATGTTTATTTTACCGGTGTTACTATTAATATTTGATCCAATCATAGAAAAAACAAAGATAAATATTAAACTCAAGAAAAATAGAAATAAGGAGGAAGTTACTAATGAAGAAAATATTTAACAAGTTATCAATTATCATTTTATTAATTTTCGGTATATTCCTTGTTAGTGGCTGTGAGGAAAATGGTGATAATCCACCTAATAATGGAGGTAATCACCAAAAAGAAGAAATAATTCTTCCAACCGCAACCAAACAAGTGACTACAGATGAAACTATTTATGTTATTTACGGACAAAACAATGAAGTAGAAACGATAAAATCAGCACATCATTTTAATAATGCTGGATTCTTTAAATATGAATTGTTTGGGAACTTTTTACAAAGTGGTCATTTAAATATTACAGATGGACAAGCCAAAGTAGAAATTAAAGATGGAAAAGCATTAATCCCATCACTTAAAACTCATGATGACTTTTTCTATACTCTAAATTTAAATCCATCTCACTATAAATCAAAACTTCCTTTCATTTTTGAATCTACTTATAAACTAAATGACAACAAAACCAAATTATCAAACCTACAAAATGCTACGGGTAATGTGATAATTTCGTATAAATTTACATCTAATCCAGAAACACACGTCTACTATAAAACTAACTACGCAGCACAAGTTCAAGTGCCAATTGATATTTCAACAGCAACAGTAGTCGATAATGGTGGCGCTATGGCGAGTGTCTTAGTCGGAACTACTAATACTCTAGCTTATATGGTTATGCCTGGAGAAACTAAAGAAATTATTATCAAATTAGAAGTTAAAAACTTTAAATATAATGGTTTGCAGGCAGTTTATCAACCACTTGATCAAATTTCACAAATTGGAAGCATGTTAGATTTTAATGACTTAGGATTAGATAAATTATCGACACTTCCTGGCGGTATTGATCAAATAGTAGCTGGTGTTAATGAAATGAATACCAATGTTAACTCCTTATTTGTGGGAATGAGTGATAACCTTGAAACTATCAAAACCCAATTTAGTGATCCACAAATAGGCTTGCTTGTCAATACGTTATTAACGTTTAATTTTAACAGTTTTAAAAATGATGCAACATATAATGATGGTTTTCTCGAAAAGAAACAAGAATTAGTATCAATTATTACCCCACTTGAAGCATTATTAGCACAGCTACAAACTAAATTTAATGAACAAACAGCATTAGTTACTGATTTTAATAATAAATATGAAACATACTCGGCGATAACTAATGATTATGAATTAAAATATTTATATTTTCTAAGTTCTATTGATAAACTTAATGCATTAAAAACTAAGGTTCAAGTTTTAAACACAGTTGATTTTACTGATATTAATGCAGTTATTGAAAATAAAGATTTAATTATCAGTAATTTAACTGAAGTTGAATTATTGTTAAACGAAATTAAAGAGATTTACACCAATACTATTAACGCTATGTATTTTTACCCAAATGCCTTTGAACCAATTGCTAATGATATGGTTAATTTAGTTTTAAAAGCTGCTGAGGTGTTTGGATTATTTGTCCCAATTAAAGCATCTTTTGAAGCCTTATCGGCAAAAATAGGTGAAGGTATAGCAGGTAACTGGTTTAACCCTTTAACACTACAAGGAATTGGAATGTTAAAAGGGATGTTAGACCACGAGGATCCAACTGGAGAACAACCTGGAATTATTCAAGCGTTAGGTATGGTAGTTGAAGGAACAGCTGGTATGGCTGAACAAATTGAAGGGCTACAAAGTTTAATAAATATGTATGCTTTCGACCCTGAAATTCAAATGAGACAAATTGATGCCCTTTATTTAGGCTTTGTCCAAATCAATCATGGTTTATTACTTAAAGCTGAAGGCCAAGAAGCAAGTTTCTATGATGGTATTTATCAACTTGCAAGTATGAAAGATTTTGTTGCTTTAATCCCAACTCCACTAAACATTGACCTTCCTTCCTTTTTAAGTGATGATAACGAATCTCCATTATCTCTCCAATTTATCGTCACTGAAAAGTAGAACCCACTAAATCAATTAATCCCCATTCATTTAATGGGGATTTTTTGATATAATATAGTTGAGGTGAAAAACATGAAAAATGAATCAAAAGCAGTAAAATTACATCGCGAATTAAAAGGAAAATATGAAATTAAACCAAGAGGTAAAGTAACTAAAGAATCTTTACCCCTTTTATACACACCTGGAGTGGCTGAGGCTTGTCTAACTATTAGGGATAATCCCGAAGAAGTCTATAATTTAACCCGTAAAAGTAATACTGTTGCTGTAATTACTGACGGAACGGCTATTTTAGGCTTAGGAGATATTGGTCCAGAAGCAGGGCTTCCAGTTATGGAAGGAAAAGCTATTTTATTTAAAGAATTTGGAGATGTAGATGCCATCCCCTTATTATTAAGTACCAAAGACACAGACAAAATAGTCGAAACTATTATTAATATTGCCCCTTCATTTGGCGGAATCAATTTAGAAGATATTGCCGCACCTCGTTGTTTTGAAATTGAAAGACGACTAAAAGAAGCACTAGATATTCCAATTTTTCATGACGATCAACATGGAACTGCAATTGTTACTAGTGCCGCAGTTATTAATATCTTAAGATTGACTAATAAAAATAAAGATAATTTTAAAATTGTAATTAATGGAGCTGGTGCTGCTGGAATTGCGATTGCTAAACTACTTTTAGAATTAGGTTTTAAAGATCTTATTTTATGCGATAGAAGTGGAATTTTACATCCTAGCAAAAATATAAACGAAGCTAAGCTTGAGATTCATAATTTAACTAATCCAAGAAAGATAGAAGGGTTGTTGGTTGATGCGATTAAAGGAGCAGATTTATTCATCGGTGTTTCATCAGGAAATGTTTTAAGTGGAGAAATGGTCAAATTAATGAATGAAAAATCTGCTATTTTAGCTATGGCTAATCCAACTCCAGAAATTCATCCTGATTTAGCAAAACAAGCCGGAGCTTACATAGTTGGTACAGGAAGATCTGACTTTCCAAACCAAATCAACAACTTATCCGTATTCCCTGGAGTTTTTAGAGCCGCATTAGATACTCGTAGTATACAAATCAATGATGAAATGATGACCGCAGCCGCTAGAGCCTTAGCTTATACAATTAGCGATGATGAATTAAGTGTTGAATATATTATCCCGAGTGCTTTTGATAAGAAGGCTCATGAAAATTTAATTAAGGCTGTTAAAAAAGCGGCTAAAGATAGTGGAGTCGCTAGAGTATAATAATGAAATATTATTTAGCATATGGTAGTAATCTTGATTTAGATCATATGAAGACATTATGTCCAGAAGCCAAATTTATCGGGATTACTAAAATAAACGGATATAGGCTTGCTTTTCGAGGCGAAGAATTAAGGAGCTATTTAACGATTTTAGAAGATGATAATAGTTTCATATATGTTGGCATTTTTCAAATCAATATTAATGATGAGAAATCATTAGATTACTACGAAGATTATCCTAATTTATATTATAAAAAGGAAATTGAATTTAATTTAATGGGTAAAATATTAAAAGGGTTAGTTTATATAATGCATGAAGTTAACTCATTTAACCGACCTTCTACAAGATATATTAATATGGTTAAACGAGCTTATGAATACCATAAATTAGATATATCACTAATAGAAAATGCTTTAAATAAAAAATAAAAAAACGCTCTACGGAGCGTTTATTTATTATCTTCAAGTATTTTCCTTAATTCAATTGAATTTTTTAAAAACATATATACCGGCAATCCAAAGACAAAGGTTATTACAAATTCACCAAGAGCTACAAACCCTACTGATTCCCAAAATGGATAGTCTTGGACAAACCATAACATCCATCCTACAGCAAAGGCATTAGTAATAGTTGGAAAGATTAAGGTCCAAGCTTTTCTTCTAAACAATATCATTAATAATCCAGCTATTAAAGTAGCGCTAGTGCCAATCGGTACATCAAATGCAGCCATCTCACTAAAGATATTTGAGATTAAACAACCTAATGTGACACCAATTAAATGCTTTGGTGAAAATAAAATTAGAACTACTAATATTTCGGAAATTCTAAAATTAATAATTCCAAATGATATTTCTTTAAAGACAATGGTTAATACTACATAAATTGCGGCAATCAATGATTGCAAAGTTAAATCTTTTAAATTAAATTTTTTCATTTTTTATCTCCTGTTTTATTTATTGATTGGTTTCCTGGAGTACAATCAAATAAATTATAGCATATTTCATAAATTTACATATTGACTTATGATTTGATAAATATCATCAATTATTATAAAATAATAATAGCAAGGGGCGCGTAGCTCAGGGGGAGAGCATCTGCTTGACGTGCAGAGGGTCAGGGGTTCAAATCCCTTCGCGCCCACCATAAATCATTTTATTTTTTACAACTAGCGCCTTGCTAGTTATATTTTTAAGGGGAAAATTAGTTTATATAATAGAAAGGAGAAAAGTTATGAACCCAGTAAATGCAAAAAAATATTCAATTACCTCACTCGTGTTATCTGTAGTTAGTATTATTATCTCAGTAGTGTTTGTCTTAATTATCATGGCAAAGGCAGTAGCTCTAATGG